>NZ_QCXO01000129.1:0-99775 GCF_023383675.1 Microbacterium sp. ER1 | reverse complement strand
GTGCCAGTGGGCGGGGGAGGGGAGGGTGACGTCGCGGACGTCGACCCCGGCGGGCGTGACCGTGGCGACCGCGTAGAGGAGGGACTGCGTCGGGTACCCGTGCGGGCGGTTGTCGCGGATGATGGCGCGGTCGTCTTCCGGGGGCAGGGTCGCCGAGGATCCGAGGAGAGCGGTCCACTCGGCCGTCCAGTCGGCGCTCGCCGCGGCGGGCCCGAGCGCCCGGAACTCCGGGAGCCACGCGGCGATGCGCGGGGTCTCCTCGTCGTCGAGGTCGTCGTGGGCGATCATGTGGGTTCCGGGCTCGATCGGGGTCTCCCGCAGCTCGGCACCGTCCCACGAGAGCACTCGCGCGCCCTCCGGACCGACTTCGAGCAGATTGAAGCCGTGCATCGGCGGGGCTCCCTGCGGAGAACGCCCGGTGACCGCGGCGAGCGGAAGGGTGCCGCGGGAGACGGCCGCGGTCGCGGAGAGGTCCTGCACATCGGCGCGGTTGAGGAGCACGGCGAGGCGTCGTTCGGCGGGGTTCACGGCGAGCCAGGCCCCACCGGCGCGGCGGTCGCGGATGCCGATCACCCCCGGATACTCCTCGGGCCACCACGCGCCCAGGGCGTCCCACTCCCGGGTCGGGTCCTCGTCGCGGACGGCCAGCAGCCGCGCGGATCCCAGAGCCTCAATATCGATCACCACCGTGCACACGCCTCCGAGTCTAGGTCGGCCGGGGCGCGCGGGGACGGATCCGCCCGCGACGCCCGGGCGTCCGCACCCTGGGGCAGAATCGAGGCGTGAACATCGTCGTGGGAGTCACGGGCGGCATCGCCGCGTACAAGACGGTGCACCTCGTGCGCCTGCTCACCAAGGCCGGTCACGACGTGACCGTCGTGCCCACGGAGGATGCGCTGCGCTTCGTGGGCCTGCCGACCTGGGAGGCACTGAGCCGGCACCCGGTGACGACGAGCGTGCATGAGGACGTCGCCCGCGTCCGGCACGTCGCACTGGGGCAGGGGGCGGACCTCGTCGTGATCGCCCCGGCCACGGCGAACTCCCTCGCGAAGATGGCCGCGGGCCTCGCCGACGACCTCCTCGGCACGACGCTGCTCGCGACCGAGGCGCCGGTGCTCGTCGCCCCCGCGATGCACGCGGAGATGTGGCGGAACCCCGCCACGCAGACGAACATGGCGACGCTCCGGGACCGCGGCGTGCACGTGGTCGGCCCCGCCGACGGCGAACTGGCCGGCGGCGACAGCGGCCCCGGTCGCATGGTCGAGCCGGAGGAGATCCTTGCCGCAGCCCAGGCGCTGATGACGCCGGGCGACCTCGCGGGCGTGCGGGTCGTCGTCTCGGCGGGCGGCAC
Source organism: Microbacterium sp. ER1 (assembly GCF_023383675.1). Taxonomy (NCBI): domain Bacteria; kingdom Bacillati; phylum Actinomycetota; class Actinomycetes; order Micrococcales; family Microbacteriaceae; genus Microbacterium; species Microbacterium sp. ER1. Next base: position 98,424 of record NZ_QCXO01000129.1, on the reverse strand, counting down.
GCGGGAGCCCATCGATCCGGTGCGCTTCCTCGGCAACCGGAGCAGCGGGCGCCAGGGAGTCGCGCTCGCGGCGGAGGCGGCGGCGCGCGGCGCGGAGGTGACGCTCGTCGCGGCGAACGTCGCCGGGGACGTGCTCGCGGAGGCCCGCCACCCGAAGATCCGGATCGTCCGGGTCGGCACGGCTGCCGAGCTGTCCGCGGCGATGAAGGAGGAGGCGGCGACGGCCGACGTCGTGCTGATGGCGGCGGCGGTGGCCGACTACCGCCCGGTCGAGGTCTCCGCCCGGAAGCTCACCAAGGACCGCGGCGGCGTCGGCACGATCGAACTCGTCGAGAACGAGGACATCGTCGCCGCGCTCGTCGACACCCGGCGGGAAGGGCAGCTCATCGTCGCGTTCGCGGCGGAGACCCCGGAGGACGAGGCCGAGCTGCTCGCGCGCGCCCGCGGCAAGCAGGAGCGCAAGGGGGTCGACCTCCTGGTGGTGAACGAGGTCGGCTGGGAGCAGGGTTTCGAACGTGGCGAGAACGCCGTGCACATCCTCGGTCGCGGAGGAGCCCTGGCACGGACCGCGGCCGGGACCAAGCGCGAGGTGGCGGCGGCCGTCTGGGACGAGGTCGCCCGCGAGAGGTGAGAGGTGGTGGAGCCGCGCACCGCCGAATGCTAAACTTGAGTCAATCAAACTCAACTTTCAGAAGGAGCATCTCCAGGAGGAGCGCATGACCACCCCGCAGACCGGATCCCCGAACCAGGAACAGCAGTCCGCCCTCGAGCAGTTCGGCATCAACCTGACCGACCGTGCCCGCGAGGGCAAGCTCGACCCCGTCATCGGACGGGACAGTGAGATCCGGCGCGTCAGCCAGGTGCTCACCCGCCGCACCAAGAACAACCCGGTGCTGATCGGTGAGCCCGGCGTCGGCAAGACCGCGGTGGTCGAAGGCCTCGCGCAGCGCATCGTCGCAGGCGACGTCGCCGAGTCCCTCAAGGACAAGGAACTCGTCTCGCTCGACATCTCCGCGCTCGTCGCGGGCGCCATGTACCGCGGCCAGTTCGAGGAGCGCCTGAAGCAGGTGCTCAAGGAGATCACCGAGTCGGACGGCCGGATCATCACGTTCATCGACGAGCTGCACGTGCTCATGGGCGCGGGCGGGGGCGAGGGGTCGGTCGCGGCTTCGAACATGCTCAAGCCGATGCTGGCCCGCGGCGAGCTGCGGCTCATCGGCGCCACCACCCTCAACGAGTACCGCGAGTTCATCGAGAAGGACGCCGCCCTCGAGCGGCGCTTCCAGCAGGTGTACGTCGGCGAGCCGACGGTCGAGGACACGATCGCGATCCTCCGCGGGCTCAAGGGGCGTTACGAGGCGCACCACGGGGTGACCATCTCCGACAGCGCGCTCGTGGCCGCGGCCTCGCTCTCCAACCGCTACCTGCCCGCGCGGCAGCTGCCGGACAAGGCCATCGACCTGATCGACGAGTCGATGTCGCGTCTGAAGATGGAGATCGACTCCTCTCCCGTCGAGATCGACCAGCTCAAGCGTCAGGTCGACCGGCTGAAGCTGGAGGAGCTCGCGCTCAAGCGGGAGAAGGACGCCGCGTCCAAGGAGCGCCTCGGAACCCTCCGCGAGCACCTCGTCGAGCTCGAGAAGGAGCTCGCCGGACTCGAGGCCCGATGGGCGCGGGAGCGGCAGGGCCTGAACCGGGTCGGGGAGCTGAAGAAGCAGCTCGACGACGCGATCACCCAGCGCGACCTCGCCATGCGCAACGCCGACTACACGAAGGCGTCGAAGCTCGAGTATGAGACGATCAAGCGCCTGGAGCGCGACATCGCCGAAGCCGAGCAGGCCGAGGCCACCGCCTCGAGCGAACCGCGCATGGTGAACGAGCAGGTCACCGAGGAGGACATCGCGGCCGTGATCGCGGCCTGGACCGGCATTCCGGTCGGGCGGCTGCTGCAGGGCGAGAGCGAGAAGCTCCTGCACCTGGAGAACGAGCTCGGCAAGCGCCTCATCGGCCAGAAGGACGCCGTCAAGGCGGTGTCCGACGCGGTGCGCCGCTCGCGCGCGGGGATCAGCGATCCCGGTCGCCCCACCGGCTCGTTCCTGTTCCTCGGCCCGACCGGTGTCGGGAAGACCGAGCTGGCCAAGGCGCTCGCGCAGTTCCTCTTCGACGATGAGCACGCCATGGTGCGCATCGACATGTCGGAGTACGGCGAGAAGCACTCCGTCTCGCGGCTCGTCGGCGCCCCTCCCGGGTACGTCGGCTACGAGCAGGGCGGTCAGCTCACCGAGGCCGTGCGCCGGCGTCCGTACAGCGTGATCCTGCTCGACGAGGTCGAGAAGGCGCACCCCGAGGTGTTCGACGTGCTGCTGCAGGTGCTCGATGACGGGCGGCTGACCGACGGACAGGGGCGCACGGTCGACTTCTCGAACGTGATCCTCATCCTGACCTCCAACCTGGGCTCGCCGATCCTCATCGACCCCGTGCTCTCCGTGGAGGAGAAGCGGGAGCAGGTGATGGCGCTCGTTCGCCAGGCGTTCCGGCCGGAGTTCCTCAACCGTCTCGACGACATCGTGATGTTCCAGGCCCTCACCGAAGACGACCTCGCGCAGATCGTGGAGCTGTCGGTCGATCAGCTGCACGACCGGCTGCGCGACCGTCGGCTCACGCTCGCGGTCACTCCCGGGGCGCGGTCGTGGCTGGCCGAGCGCGGGTATGACCCGGTGTTCGGCGCCCGCCCGCTGCGTCGCCTCATCCAGACCGAGGTGCAGAACAAGCTGGCGACCGCCCTCCTCTCGGGTGGCGTGCACGACGGCGACACCGTCCGGGTGGACGTGGCGGCCGACGGCACGGGCCTCGTGCTCACCGCGACGACTCCCGAGCCGGAGGTCGAGGACGACGACGTGATCGAGGCCGAGCTGCTCGACGACTGATCGGGATCGGCAGACGACGAAAGGCCCGGTAGGCGTGACGCCTACCGGGCCTTTCGTGTGTCGCTGCTCAGGCGCTGAGGACGACCGTCTCCGCGATCGGACGGCGCACGCGCGGGGCGACCTCGCGCTCCTGCAGCACCTCCGGCAGAGCCTCGATGTCGCCGAACTCGCCGACGGCGATGACGGTGGCGGGGGTGAAGCGGGGCTCCAGGTCGGCGAACTCGCGGACGACCTCGGGGTCGAAGCCGCTCATCTGGTGCACGACGAGGCCGTCGTGGTGGGCCTGCACGGAGAAGTGCGCCACGGCCTGGCCGAGGTCGTAGAACGCGTGGCTGATCGGCGTGCCGTCGGCCGTCGCGGTCTCGGCGATCGCAACGACGAGGACGGCCGCGTTGCCGGCCCAGGCCTGGTTGAAGCCCATGAGCGCGTCGACGATCTGGGCGTGCAGCGCGGTGCCGCGGCGGGCGACGATGAAGCGCCAGGGCTGGACGTTGTTGGCGGAGGGGCTCCAGCGGGCGGCCTCGAGGGCGGTGGCGAGCTTGGCCTCGTCGATCGGGTGCTGCGCGTCGTAGGCGCGGGGGCTCCAGCGGCCGGCGAGGACGTCGAGGACGGGGTGCTCGGTCGGGGCGGTGCGGTCGATGACGGGAGTGCTCACGGAAGTGCCTTTCGGACGAAGGGGATCGGACGCCGTCGTCCGGGTACACGGGGGATGAACCGATGCATGTGCATGCATATTCCCGGAACCGTGTGCGCCGCGTCAGTCCAGGAGGTTGCGGGAGGCGGCGTCGGCGAGCGCGGCGCGGACGGCGCGGATCGACGGGGCGTCCGCGGAGACCCGGCGAGCGGAGGAGAAGATCTCCCGGCGCGGTTCGTGCGGGAGCGGGGCGAGGTCGACCGTCGGGGTATCGCCGGCCCACACGAGCTCGGGGAGGAGCCCGACCGCGAGTCCCGCGTGGATGAGCCGGACGTGCGCGGTGAGGTCGGCGAGCTCGAAGCGCACGTCGGGCTCGAACCCGGCGGTGCGGCAGAGCTGCTCCGCCCACGCGCGGGAGGCGGTCCCGGCGGGTTCGAGCACCCACGGCTCGGCGCGGGTCGCCCACAGGGCCGCGACGGGATCGGCGGATTCCGACGCTCCCGGACGCCGGGCGAGCGCGATGGCGTCGTGGGCGAGCACCACGCGGTCGAGGTCGGCGTGGATGGGGCGCGTGTGGCCCGGATACTGCTCCGCGAGGATGAGGTCGTAGTCGCGGCTGGAGACGCCGACCAGCCCGGACTCGGGGTCGCGCTCGGTCACCTCGACGCGCAGGGCGGGGTGGCGCGCGCCGAGGGCTGCGAGCGCGCGGGGCAGCAGGGAGTGCGCGGTGGACTGAAACACCGCGAGGCGCACGGTGCCGGTCACCTCGGTGAGCGACTCGGCGACGGCGACCTGGGCGTGCTCGAGCTGATCGAGGATGCCGATGGCCTCGGCCACCAGGACGTTCCCCTGCGGCGTGAACTGCACGCCACGACCGACCCGACGCAGCAGCGGCACCCCGACATCACGCTCCAGCGCGGCGAGCTGCTGGGACACGGAGGCCTTGCTGTAGGACAGCGCATCCGCCACGGCGGAGAGGGTCCCGCGACGCGACAGCTCCACGAGCAGACGCAGGCGATGGACGTCGAGCACGGCGGTTCCGATCGTTCGGGAAGAGTGAACAGAACCCACTCGAATCGGTTGATAGACGGAGCCTACCGACCGGCTGGACAATGATCCAGCCGCACACGACACCCGGGTGTGCGAGGCCGAGGAAGGTACCCCGCTTCATGACCGTCATCGACGACACCACCCCCCGCACCGAAGAGGTCGCCGCGCTCGTGCAGCGCTGGCTCGCCGAGAGTGAGACCCACCCGGTCGAGCCCGCCGCGCAGCGCCTGTCCGAAGTGCTCAAGGATCCGAACGGCCTCGCCTTCACGGTCGGCTTCGTCGACGGCGTCATGCGTCCGGAGGATCTTCGGGTCGCCGGCCGCAAGCTCGCGGAGCTCTCCGACATCACGCCCACGCTGCTGCCCGGCTACCTCCGTGCCGCCATCAAGGCCGGTGGGTTCTGGGCGCCGAAGCTCCCGAACGTCGTCGTCCCGATCTCGCGGCGCGTGCTGCGGGCCATGGTGGGCCACCTCGTGCTCGACGCCACGCCGTCCAAGCTCGGCCCCGCGATCGCCAAGCTCCGCAAGACCGGCAACCGTCTGAACCTGAACCTCCTCGGCGAGGCCGTGCTCGGCGAGCGCGAGGCGGGCCGCCGACTGCAGGGCACGTACGACTTCCTCGCCCGTCCGGACGTCGACTACGTCTCTATCAAGGTCTCGAGCGTCGTCAGCCAGCTCTCCATGTGGTCGTTCGACGAGGCCGTCGCCGACGTCGTCGAGAAGCTCACCCCGCTGTACCGGCTCGCGGCGAAGGCCGAGGCGAAGGGCGCCCGCACCGGCACCCAGAAGTTCATCAACCTCGACATGGAGGAGTACCGCGATCTCGACCTCACGATCGCGGCCTTCACGAGCATCCTCGACCAGCCCGGCCTGGAAGACCTCGAGGCCGGCATCGTGCTGCAGGCCTACCTGCCCGATGCGCTCGGCGCCATGCAGCGTCTCCAGGAGTGGGCCGCCGCACGCCGCGCCAAGGGCGGAGCGCCGATCAAGGTGCGCGTGGTCAAGGGCGCGAACCTCGCGATGGAGGAGGTCGACGCGAAGGTGCACGGCTGGCCGCTCGCGACCTACGGCACCAAGCAGGACTCCGACACGAACTACAAGCGCGTGCTCGACTGGGCGATGACGCCCGAGCGGCTCGACGCCGTGCGCATCGGCGTCGCCGGTCACAACCTCTTCGACATCGCCTACACCTGGCTGCTCGCGAAGGCCCGTGGCGTGACCGAGGCCGTGGAGTACGAGATGCTGCTCGGCATGGCGACCGGGCAGGCCGAGGCCGTCCGCAAGGACGTCGGCCGCCTCCTGCTCTACACGCCGGTCGTGAACCCGGCGGAGTTCGACGTCGCGATCGCCTATCTCGTGCGCCGCCTCGAGGAGAACGCGAGCCCCGAGAACTTCATGTCCGCCGTGTTCGAGCTGGCGTCGAACCCGACTCTGCTCACCCGCGAGCGGGAGCGCTTCGAGCGCTCTCTCGCCGCGCTCGTCGCCGACCCGTCGGTACCCGCCCCGAACCGCACGCAGGACCGCACGGCCCCGCGCCCTGACGGCACCACGCACGGCTTCGCGAACGAGCCCGACACCGATCCGGCGCTCGCCGCGAACCGTGCCTGGGGCCGGGAGATCCTGCAGCGCTCGGTGTCGTCGTCGCTCGGCCGGGACGCGATCGCGGCCGCCCGCATCGAGACCGACGCCGAGCTGGACGCCGTGTTCGCCGCCGCCACGTCCGCCGCCGAGAGGTGGGCGGCGCTCCCCGCCGCCGAGCGCGCCGCCGTCCTGCACCGCGCGGGCGACGAGCTCGCCGCCCGCCGCGGCGAGCTGCTGGAGATCATGGCGCACGAGGCCGGCAAGACCATCGCGGAGGCCGACCCCGAGGTCAGCGAGGCGATCGACTTCGCGCACTACTACGCCGAGCGGGCGAAGGATCTCGAGGCCATCCCCGGCGCCGAGTTCGTGCCGTCGAAGGTGACCGTGGTCACGCCGCCGTGGAACTTCCCCGTGGCGATCCCCGCCGGCGGTGTGCTCGCCGGCCTCGCCTCCGGATCCGGCGTGATCATCAAGCCCGCGAAGCTCACCCAGCGGTGCGGTGCCGTGATGGTCGAGGCGCTGTGGGCCGCGGGCGTCCCGCGCGATCTGCTCGCCCTCGTCGACCTCGCCTCCCGCGACCTCGGCACCCGACTGGTCGCGAGCCCCCAGGTCGACCGGGTCATCCTCACCGGGGCCTACGAGACCGCGCAGCTCTTCCGCTCCTTCCGTGCCGACCTGCCGCTGCTCGCCGAGACGAGCGGCAAGAACGCCATCATCGTGACGCCGTCGGCCGACCTCGACCTCGCGGCCGCCGACGTCGCCCGCAGCGCGTTCGGCCACGCCGGGCAGAAGTGCTCGGCCGCGTCGCTGGCGATCCTCGTCGGGTCGGTGGCCGACTCGAAGCGTTTCGAGCGGCAGCTCGTGGACGCGGTCACCTCGATGCGCGTCGGGCTGCCCGATGACCCCGCCACGCAGATGGGGCCGATCATCGAGCCCGCGAACGGCAAGCTCCTCACCGCGCTCACCACGCTCGACAAGGGCGAGCGCTGGCTCGTGGAGCCCCGGAAGCTCGACGACGAGGGGAAGCAGTGGACCCCGGGGGTGAAGACCGGCGTGCGCGAGGGCTCGTACTTCCACCTGACCGAGTTCTTCGGACCCGTGCTCGGCATCATGCACGCGAAGGACCTCGACGAGGCCATCCGGCTGCAGAACGCCGTCGACTACGGCCTCACCGCGGGGCTGCACTCGCTGGACTCCGCCGAGGTCGCGACCTGGCTGGACCGCGTCGAGGCCGGCAACCTGTACGTGAACCGGGGCATCACCGGCGCCATCGTGCAGCGTCAGCCGTTCGGCGGCTGGAAGCGCTCGGCCGTGGGCGCCGGAGCCAAGGCCGGCGGCCCCAACTACCTCTTCGGTCTCGGTGAGTGGCGTGCGGGCGAGCTGCCCGCCGCAGCATCGGGGGCAGCGGTGACCCCGGCCGTGACCGGACTGCTGGAGGCGGCTGCGCCCGAGCTCGACGCCGTGGGCATCGAGTGGCTGCACCGCGCCGCGGCCGCCGATGAGCGGGCGTGGATCGACGAGTTCGGCGCCGTGAGCGACAAGTCCGGACTCGGCGTCGAGCGCAACGTGTTCCGGTACCGTCCGGTTGCGGTCGACGTGCGGATCGCCGAGGACGCGCCGCTGGCCGAGGGAGTCCGTGTGCTCGCCGCGGCACTGCGCAGCGGCAGTCCGTTCACCGTGTCGGCGGCGTCGCTGCCGTCCCGCGTGGAGAAGGCGCTCAAGGCCCAGGGCGTGGCCGTGAAGACCGAGTCGGATGCCGCGTGGACCAAGCGCTACGCGAAGGGCGCCCGGTCGTGGCAGCGGGTGCGGCTCGTCGGTGGCGATGCCGCCGCGCTGCACACGGCCCTCGACGGCAGCCCCGACGTCGCGGTATGGTCGCACGCCGTGACCGGAGCGGGCCGGGTCGAGATGCTCCCGTTCCTGCACGAGCAGGCCGTGTCGATCACCAACCACCGCTTCGGCAACCCCACCACCCTCTCCGACGGCCTCCTCTGACGCCGAGACCCCGAGTACACGCCGAGACCCCCTGCTGCACGCGCGTGCAGCAGGGGGTCTCGGCGCGAAAGCGGGGTCTCGGGATCAGCCGCGCAGAGCCTCGGCGAGCTTCACGCGCGAGCCCATCCGGAGCAGGGAGTTCTCGTAGATCTTCGCGCCGACGACGATCGCCGCGACGCAGCTCGCCAGGAGGATCGCGAGGCTCAGGAGCGGCTCCCACCACTGCGCCTCGCCGACGAACAAGCGCATCGGCATGCCGACCGGAGCCGAGAACGGCACGTACGACATGATCGTCAGCACCAGCGGGTTGTCGTTGAACACGATCACCAGCACGTACGGCGCCATGATGAGCATCGTGATGGGGGTCGTCGTCGAGCCGATGTCCTCCTGGCGGGACACCATGGAGGCCGCCGCCGCGAACATCGCCGCGAGCAGGATGAACCCGAACAGGAAGAACACCGCGAACCAGATGATAGGGGCGCCGAGGGTGGTCAGCACCTCCCGCTGACCCGTGACGATGAGGCCGATCGTGGCGACGGCCGCGAGGGCGAGGATCTGTCCCATCGCGAGCACCGTGTTGCCGATCACCTTGCCGGCGAGCAGCGTGCGCGCCGGGATCGCCGACAGCAGCACCTCCACGACCCTGGTCTGCTTCTCCTCGACCACGCTCTGCGCGATGGTGCCGCCGAACGTGGCCGCGGCCATCATGAAGACGAGCCCGAACGCGATCGCGATGAAGTAGCGCAGCAGCGGGTTGGTGGTGACCGGCTCGAGGATCACGACTTCGGGCGAGAGCGACAGCGCGGACACGAGCGATCCGGGCGCATCTTCCAGCGCGATGATCGTGTATCCGGCGAGGTTGTCGCCCGGGAGCACCGCCGCGTCGACGTCGCCGTCGCGGACCAGTTCCTCGGCCTCGGCGCGGGAGGCGACCTCGGTCACCTCGACGTCGGGCAGCGCGGACACGGCGCCTGTGGTCTCCGCGGTCACCGCGACGGGCATGGCGTCGGTGTTCTGACTCGCGAAGCCGCCGAACAGCACGCCGGCGAGGGCGAGGACGAGCAGGATGCCGGTCGAGATCAGGAACGCCTTGCTGCGGAGCTTGGAGCCGATCTCCCGCTCGGCGACCAGCCAGATCCCGTTCCGCGCGGGGGTCGAGGCGTTCACTGGATGACCTCCTTGAAGATCTGGGCGAGGGAGGGGTGCTTGGGCGCGAAGCTCGCGACGTCGCCGCGCGCGACCGCCGACTGCAGCACGCGCTGGGCGGTGTCGGGGCCGTCCGCATCGAAGAGCGCGTAGCCGCCCTCGAAGTCGACGACCGTGACCCCGGGTTCGGTGCGCAGCCACCCGGCGTCGCCCGCGGAGATGAGCTCGTACCGGTCGCGGGCGTGCTCGGCGCGGAGCCCGTCCCGGGACCCGGCGGCACGGATGGTGCCCCCGGCGAGGATGACGAGGTCGTCGCAGAGGCGCTCGACCACGTCGAGTTGGTGGGAGGAGAAGAGGATCGAGGCGCCGCGGGCCGCGCTGGCCTGCAGGACGCCGGCGACGACGTCCACCGCGAGGGGGTCCAGGCCGGAGAAGGGCTCGTCGAGGATCAGCACCTCGGGGTCGTGCACGAGCGACGCGGCGATCTGCGCCCGCTGCTGGTTGCCTAGCGACAGCGACTCGATCGTGTCGTCGAGGCGCTCGCCGAGTCCGAGCTCCGTGAGCAGCGCGGTCGCCCGCTCCGTCGCGTCCGGCTTGCCGAACCCGTGGAGGCGCGCGAGGTAGACGATCTGCTCCAGGACCTTCATCTTCGGGTACAGTCCGCGCTCCTCGGGCATGTAGCCGAAGCGACGGCGGTCGGCGGTGGTGAGGGGCGCCCCGTCGAGGTCGACTCGTCCGCCGTCCGACGACAGCAGCCCGAGGATGATGCGCATGGTCGTGGTCTTGCCGGCGCCGTTGCCGCCGACGAAACCGGTGAGCCGGCCCGGCGCGACCGTGAACGACACGTCGTCCAGCACCCGGCGGCTGCCGTAGCTCTTGGTGATGCCGGAGAGTTCCAGCAGTCCGGTGGTCATGTCGTGGTGCTCCGTCCGAAGGTGATCCGCATGACCTTCACGCTATTGAGCACGGGCGGGGCAGGGCATCCCCCGCAGGGGGGACGGCCACGGATCAGCCGCGGGGCGGACGGCCGGCGTGCAGCACCGTGCGCACGAGCAGGCCGGCGACCAGCGCCCAGAATGCCGCGCTCACCCCGAGAACGGCGATGCCGGAGGCGGCGACGAGGAACGTGACGACCGCGGGGAGGCGCTCGCCGGGGTCGTCGATCGCCTGCTGGACGGCCGCGCCGAAGGCGCCGAACAGCGCGAGTCCCGCGACCGCCGGGATGACCGCCGTCGGGGCGAGCGCGACGAGGGTCGCGAAGGCGGCGGAGAACGCCCCCAGCACGAGATAGGACGCCCCCGTGGAGACCCCGGCGAGCCAGCGCCGGTCGGGGTCGGGATCGGCGTCGGGGGACGCGGCGAGGGCCGCACTGATGGCGGCGAGGTTGATCGCGTGCCCGCCGGCCGGAGCGCTGACGGCCGTGCCGAGACCGGTCACGAGCATCGCCGGACGCCACGGGACCTCGTAGCCGAAGCTGCGCATGATCGCGATACCCGGCACGTTCTGCGACGCCATGGTCACGATGAACAGCGGCAGGGCGATGCCGACCAGGGCCCCGACCGTGAAGGCCGGCATCGTCAGCTCGAACCGTGGCAGGAGGACGGCCGGGTCGACCCGGGTCCCCGCGGAGACCAGCGACACGGCGACGACCGCGGCCGCGGCGACGAACGCCAGCGGCACGGCCCACCGGGGAGCCAGTCGGGCGAAGACCAGCCAGGTCAGCACCACCGGGACCACGCCCCAGGGGTTCGCGACGACCCCCGTGATCGGCGCGAGGCAGAGCGGCAGCAGCACCCCCGCCAGCATGGCCTGCGCGATCGACGGAGGGATCCGGGCGATCAAAGCTCCGAGCGCGGGCCAGAGCGCCGTGAGGAGGATGAAGGCCGCGGTCACGAGGAAGGCCCCGACCGCGGCGGGCCAGCCGCCCTCGACGCTGCCGGTCGCCACGAGCAGGGCGGCGCCAGGAGTGGACCACGCGGCCGTGATCGGCATCCGGTAGCGCCAGGCCAGCACGATGCAGGCGAGCCCCATCGCGAGGCTTACGGCGAGGAGTCCGCTGGCCGCCTGCGCCGCCGACGCGCCGACGGCATCGAGACCCGTGAGCACCACCGCGAACGAGCTCGTGAACCCCACGAGCGCCGTGACGATCCCGGCGACGATCGGACGGGACACGGGGGCGGCGGCGGGCATGGCTCCGAGAGTATCGCGGGGGAGCGGTGCGCCTCCGGTCAGGCCAGCCCCATCCGATGCGCGAGCACGACGGCCTGCACGCGGTCCCTGGCGCCGAGCTTCTGCAGGATGCGGGAGACGTGGGTCTTCACGGTGGCCTCCCCGATGAACAGGGCGCGGGCGATCTCGGCGTTGCTGCGGGCGTCGGCGAGCAGGGTCAGCACCTCGGCCTCCCGCTCGGTCAGCGGTTCCGCGAGGACGGGGGTCGCGGGCGTCTTCGTCACCGCGCGGGCGGGAGCGGCGCCGGTCTCCGGAGTCGCTCCGGCGAAGCGGGTGAGGACGCGGCGCGTCACCTCGGGTGCCAGCATGCCGTCCCCGGCCGCGAGAGCGCGCACCGCGGAGATGAGATCCTCGGCGCCCGCGTTCTTGAGGAGGAATCCGCTCGCGCCGGCTTCGAGCGCCTGATAGAGGTAGTCGTCGCGATCGAACGTCGTCACGATCGCGATCGCGGCGCTCACCGAGGGGTCGGCCACGAGGCGGCGCGTCGCCTCGATCCCGTCCATGTCGGGCATCTGCACGTCCATCGTGATCACGTCAGGGCGCAGGTCGGCGGCTTGCGCGACGGCCTCCGCCCCGGTCGAGGCCTCGCCGACGACGGTGATGTCGGGCTGGGTGTCGAGGATCGTGCGGAAGCCGGCGCGGAGGAGGGCATGGTCGTCGACGAGGAGCACCCGGATCGGCGCGGTCACCGTGCGGCCTCCGTCACGGGTGTGGCGAGCGGCACTCGCGCTCGCACCCGCACCCCGCCGGGCGCGCGCGGAGCGATCTCGAACGTACCGCCGGAGGCCGCCGCGCGCTCCCGCATCCCGAGCTGGCCGAGGCCGGGACGCAGCTGGGCGATGGCACGACCGGTGTTCACGACCTCGACCTCCACGCCGTCCTCGTCGTAGCGCACGCGCACGTCCGCAGTCGCCCCGGGCCCGGCGTGCCGACGGGCGTTGGTCAGCGACTCCTGCGCGATGCGGTAGAGGTTCACGGCGACGAGCGAGGGCACCGGCATCGGATCGCCGATCACGGCGTACGCGGTGGGGAGGCCGGCCTCGGTCGATGCCTCCGCCAGGGCGGCGATGTCGTCGAGGGAGACGGTCGATGCCGGCTCGGTCGTGTCGCCGCCGGGAGTGCGCAGCGTCTCCAGCAGCTGGCGCAGCTCCTGGATCGCGTCCCGCGCGGAGGACTCGATCCCGGAGAGGATGCGCGCCGACTGCGCCGGATCGCTCTCGAGCACGAGGCGCGCGGCGCCCGCCTGCACGCCCATGACCGATACATGGTGGGCGACGACGTCGTGCAGCTCTCGGGCGATCCGCACCCGGTCGAGGGCCACCGCCTGCGCCGCGGTGACCTCGCGCTCGCGCTCCAGCTCGCGGGTGCGCTCCTCCAGCACGGTGCGCTGCTCCGCAGCCGCCCAGGAGCGCTCGCCGAAGTAGTAGGCGCCGCCGAAGTACAGGACGTTGAGGAGGATCTGGATGAGCATGAAGGCCACATAGGGCGACATGGCACCGGCGACGACGTCCGCCTTGTCCGCCTCGCTGATGGCGTCGCGGTACATGGTGATGAGGAGCCACACGAACATGCCGACGATGATCGCGACACGGACGACCAGGGCCTTCCGGCGGTCGTTCATCCAGGCGCCGACCGTGTAGAGCGCGATGAACATCGCGATGTTGCCGACGTAGATCTCCGGTACCCGGATCGTCACCGCGGTGAAGTAGGCGAGCGACACCACGACGGCCACGGTGCCGGGCCAGCGCCGGCGGAAACCGAGCGGCGCCGCCACCACGACGGCGTAGACGAGGGCGGTCCACAGCGGAGCCTGTTCGTCGCCGTAGACCTGGGCGATGGAGGAGAGCGCCGCGCTGAGGATCGCGCCGACGAAGAGGACGAGCGCGAGGAGGAGGTCGCCGCGCTGGTCGCGCAGGGTCGGCGTCCGGGTGAAGGCCATCCCTCCACCGTAGGGCGGGGGCCGTCGTGCGGCATCCCCCGCGCGACGGAGACGGCCGCCTGTGATCTGCCTATTCCTTTCCGATGCGTCGATCGTCTACCTTCGGAGAAGGCGTTGCCGCGGGATCGGCAGAGCTCGAGGTCGACCGCGACAGCACCGGGCTGCGCCGGCCTCCTCCGGAGGGTGGGGACATGGCGCGACGACGCGCGTTCTTTCGGTCGATCATGGGCGGGGCCGCGGCCCTCGCACTCGCACTGGGCGGCGCGACCGCAGCCGATGCCGCGTCAGGGGGATCCCTGGCGGGGACGGTGACGGCGGCGGCGGACGGTTCGCCTCTCGCGGGCGTCACCGTCTCGGTGTCGACCGACGACGCGTCGGTCTTCGAGTCCACGATGACCGACGCCACGGGTGCGTACCTCGTGCCGGACCTTCCGGCGGGGGAGTATGTCGTGGCCTTCGATGCCTCCGGGACGGACTTCATCTCCGAGTTCTGGGACGATGCGTCGTCGCGGGAGGCCGCGCAGCGTCTCATCGTCGCCGAGGGAGAACCCGTCCACGGTGTCGACGCCGCCCTCACGCTCGGTGGGGCGATCGCCGGCTCCGTGATGCGGCAGGCCGACGGCTCGCCGCTCGAAGGCGTGACCGTGCGCGTGGACTCCGCCGACTTCTCCCGGTCGGATGTCGCGCAGACGGGCGCCGACGGGACCTATCGGATCGACGGTCTCCCTGCCGGCGATTATCGCGTCCGTTTCGATCCCGCCGAGCCGACGTTGGCCGGCGAGTTCTGGGACGACGCGTACGGAGACCGCAAGGCGACGGCCGTTCGCGTGACCGCGGGAGAGGACCGTGGGGGAGTGGATGCCCTCCTCGCCGAGCTCGGCGTCATCCAGGGGTCGATGACGTTGGCGATCGACGGCTCGCCCGTGGCCGGGTGGGTAACCGCGACCGACGACGCGACGGGAGCCTTGGCGCAGGCCGACGTCGCGCCGGACGGGTCGTACACCCTCTCCGTGCCGCCGGGGGAGTACGCGGTGGCGTTCGTTCCCAACGGCGGACGCGGCATCCCCGAGTACTGGAAGGATGCGCGGCAGGAGAAGGACGCGACCAGGATCGCCGTGGCCCCGGGGCAGGCCATCGCGGACATCGATGCGACTCTCGACGCGACCGGGATGATCACCGGCGTGGTGCGCACGTCGGGCGCGCTGTCCGGCGACGCGATCGTGGGGGCGTACATCGGGGACACCCTCGTCAGCATGGCCTACACGCAGCCCGACGGCTCGTACCGCCTGGCCGTCCCCGCCGGGACTTACATCGTGCGAGCCACGGCGAACGTGTACGACATGATCTTCGCGCCGCAGTTCTTTGACGGTGTCGCGACCCGGGCCGAGGCGACCCCTGTCGTGCTGGCCGCGGGCGGCGATCGCGCGGGAGTGGACTTCGACCTCGCGCCGGGCGGCGCGATCGACGGGACGGTGTCGACCGCGGGCGGTGCCGCGGTCTCCGGGGCGACGGTCACGGCCCTGCTCTGGACGGCGTCCGGCTGGCGGGACGTGGCGACGCTCGACACGGAGGGGCGATTCACTCTGGGTGGGAGAGCGGATCCCGAGGCTCCCGGTGGGTCGCTGCCCGCGGGGGTCTATACGCTGCGGGTGGAGATGCCCGGTTTCTGCACCGGGTACTTCGGCGGCGCACAGTCGCTCCTCGGGGCCGACACCTTCCGGGTGGAGCCCGGTGCCACCGTGTCGGGACGGGACGTCATGCTGTCCGCGGAGTGCACGGCGCCGTCAGTGTCGCCCGCGCTCACCCTCTCGCAGGCCTCGATCCTCGCCGGAGAAGTGCTGACGATCTCGGGATCGGGCTTCGCGCCCGGTGAGGCGGTCACGCTGGAGATCCGGTCGGAGCCGGCCGAACTCGGTCGGGCCGTGGCGGGGATCGACGGGGCGTTCTCGGACGACTTCCGCATTCCCGCGGGGTTCCCGGCCGGAACGCACACCGTGGTCGCGCTGGACGCGCAGCGGAATGTGGTGGCGAGCGTGCGGCTCGACATCGTCCCCGGCGCCTCGGGAGGCACGTCGGGAGAAGCCGTGGCACCGCCGCGGAACGAGGAGAACCTCGCCGCGACCGGCGGCGAGTTCCCGTCCTTCGCGCTGATGGTGGCGGTCGTGCTCCTCCTCGGCGGAGGAGCACTGCTCCGACGCCGTCGTCGGCACGGCTGAGGGGGATGCCGGGCGGGGGCCTGCCAGGATCGAGTGTGACCTCCTCGACGCGCCCGCGCCTGGCACCGCTCTACCTCGCCGGCTTCACCACCGCGTTCGGCGCGCACGGCATCGCTGCCGCCCTCGGCGCCGAGACCGAGGACATCGGCTGGACGCTGCTGGCCTTCGGCTTCACGCTCGCGCTGTACGACCTCGCCGAGGTGCTGCTCAAGCCGCTCTTCGGGGCGCTCAGCGACCGGGTCGGGGTGCGTCCCGTGATCCTCGGCGGTCTGCTGGCCTTCGCCGCGTTCTCGGTGGTCGGAGCGCTGGCCCCCGGCATGATCGGCCTCGTGATCGCGCGCTTCGGCCAGGGGGCGGCCGCTTCGGCGTTCTCGCCGGCCTCCTCCGCCGCGGTGGCGCGGTTGACGGACGAGGCGTCGCGTGGTCGGTACTTCGGCCGCTACGGCTCCTGGAAGAGTCTCGGATATGCGCTCGGCCCCCTGCTCGGTGCGGTGCTCGTGGTGGCGGGCGGGATCCCGGCACTGTTCTGGGCACTCGCCGTGCTCGGGCTGGCCGCGGCCGGATGGGTGCTGGTCGCCGTCCCGGCCGTGCCGGTGCTGCCCCGGAAACGGGTGACGCTCGTCGACCTCGGACGGGAGCTCCTCGCCCCGGGGTTTCTCGTCCCGACGTTGGTGCTGGCGGCCACGACCGGCGCGCTCGCCGTGGCCGTCGGCTTCCTGCCCCTGCTCGGGCGGGAGGCCGGACTCGGCACTGTGGGCAGCATGGCGATCGTCACGGTGCTCGCGGTCGTGTCGAGCATCGTGCAGCCCCTGGTCGGGGCGGCGCACGACCGCGGCCGGCTCTCGGTCCGCCTCGGCGCGGTCGGCGGGCTGCTTCTCATCGGCGTGGGCATAGGCCTCTCGGCCTTGTGGGTGACCCCGGTCGTGTTGTGCCTCACGGGTGTGCTGGTCGGTGCCGGGGTGGGGCTGGCCACGCCGGTGGCGTTCTCGCACCTCGCGGCATCGACGCCCGCCGAACGGATGGGGCGCACGATGGGCAGTGCGGAACTGGGCCGGGAGCTGGGCGACGCGGGTGGCCCGCTCGTCGCGGGGGCTGTGGCGACGGCGACGGTACCGGCGGTCGGGATCGGCGTGATCGCGGCGCTCACGGCGGGGGCGGGTGCCCTGGCTCTCCTCGGCCTGCGACCGCCGAGTGCCGAGGCGCGTCCGAACGGGGCCGACTGACCGCGGTGGCCCGGTTCAGGGGCCGAGCAGGCGCTCGATCACGCGGGCCACGCCGTCTTCGTCGTTGGTCGCGGCGGTCTCGTCCGCGGCCTCCTGCACGACGGGTTCCGCGTGTGCCATGGCCACGCCGTGACCGGCCCAGCGGAGCATCTCGACGTCGTTGAGAGCGTCTCCGAACGCCACGACATCGAAGCGATCGATGCCGAGGTGCGTGCAGAGGCGCGCGAGTCCCGTGGCCTTCGTGACGCCCTGCGCCATGACCTCGACGAACGGGGCGCCGGACAGCGTGGCCTCGAACCCGGTGAGCCCGAGGGAGCGCAGGGTCTCGAAGAGTGCGGCGGGCGCGAGCTCGGGGTGCCGGATCACGAGCTTGAGCGTCGGCGCGGCCAGCACCTCGTCCAGCGGCACGCCGCCCATCGTCGCGGGGTCACGCTTGTGATCGGACAGCTGCGCGATCGCCGCGTACCCGTGCTGTGCGACGAATGTCTCGCCGCCCTCCCGCACGCTCGCGAAGAGCAGGCCGGGGACGCTGGCGCGCAGCGCGTCGGCGAGAGTGCGCAGCGTCGCGGGCGGCAGCTCCTCGGCGAACAGCATGCGGCCCTCGGTGAGATGTGTCGCGTACGCACCGTTGCCGCACAGCGCCCACCCGTCGAAGCCGGCGTCGGCGGCGATCACGCGCAAGCCGATCGGCTGGCGGGCGGTGACGGGCACCACCGCGACGCCCGCGTCCCGCGCGGCGTCGAGCGCGGCACGGGTGCGCGGAGACACCGCGGACGAGCTGTCGAGCAGGGTGCCGTCGAGGTCGGTCGCGATCAGCCGCACGGGGTAGGTCCCTGAGCCTGTCGAAGGGTCAGGAGAAGATCATCGGCAGGTCGTCGTCGGCGTCGTCGCCGCCGAAGTCCAGATCGACCACCACGGGCACGTGGTCGCTGGGCTGCTCGCCCTTGCGCTCGTTGCGGTGGATCGACGCCCCGGTGACGGCATCGGCGAACGTCTTCGAGCCGAGGATGAAGTCGATCCGGATGCCCTCGTTGCGCGGGAACTTCAGCCGCTGGTAGTCCCAGTAGGTGTAACCCTCGGGGAGCAGCGGGCGCACGACGTCGGTCACGCCCGCGTCGGTCAGCGCGAAGAACGCGTCGCGCTCGGCGGGGGAGACGTGGGTGGAGCGGCCGACCACGATGTCGGGGTCGCCGTTGTCATGGTCGAACGGGATGATGTTGAAGTCGCCGACGAGGGCGAGCGGAAGGTCGGGATTCGCCGACAGCTCGGCCGCCGTGGACTGCTTGAGCTGCTCGAGCCAGTGCAGCTTGTAGACGTAGTGCGGGTCGTCGAGCGAGCGGCCGTTGGGCACGTACAGGCTCCAGACGCGCACGCCGTCGACCATGACGCCCAGAGCACGCGCCTCCTGCGGGGCATCGGGGCCCTCGTGGCCCTTCGCGAACCCGGGCATGCCCTCGAAGGCGGTGCGGACGTCGGTGATCGGCAGCCGGCTGGCGATGGCGACGCCGTTCCACTGATTCAGGCCGTGCACCTCGACGTGGTAGCCGGCCTCCTCGAAGGGCGCATACGGGAACTGCTCCGGCTTGCACTTCACCTCCTGCATCGCGAGCACGTCGATGTCTTCACGGACGGCGAACTCGACGGTGCGGGTGACGCGGGTGCGGATGGAGTTGACGTTCCAGGTGGCCAAGCGCATGCGTCCAGCCTAGGGTGTGCCTCCTACACTGGATGCCGTGACCGCACTCGACGCAGACCGCCAGACCCTCCTCGCCCTCATCACGGACGAGGCGGTGTTCCACGGCGATTTCACCCTCTCCAGCGGCAAGAAGGCGACGTACTACGTCGACATGCGCAAGCTCACCCTCGACCACCGCGCCGCTCCGGCCATCGGCCGCATCATGCTCGACCTGATCGCCGATCTCGACGTCGTCGCCGTCGGCGGTCTGACGCTCGGCGCCGACCCGATCGCGAACGCCGTCCTGCATGCCTCGGTCGGCACCGACCGTCCGCTCGACGCGTTCGTCGTGCGGAAGGAGCCGAAGGACCACGGCCGCGGTCGCCAGATCGAGGGCGCCGACGTGAAGGGCAAGCGCGTGGTCGTGCTGGAGGACACCTCGACCACCGGGCAGTCCGCGCTCAAGGCGGTCGAGGCGCTGCGCAAGGAAGGTGCGGAGGTCGTCGCGGTCGCGGTGATCGTCGACCGCAAGACCGGCGCGCAGGCCGCCATCGAGGCCGAGGGCCTGGAGTGGCGCGCGGCCTTCGACCTCGACGACCTCGGACTCGACCCGCAGTGACCCGCTATGCGCTGGCCGTCGACGTGGGCGGCACGAAGATGGAGGCCGCCCTCGTCGCCGACGACGGCACGCTCATCCCCGGCAGCCGCAGCCGGCAGCCCACCGGCCGCGAGGCGACGTCCGCGTCGTTGACGGCGGCGGTCGACGCGATCGTGCGGCATGCGCTCGCGGCCCTGCCCGCCGACGCGGAGCTCGTCGGCGCCGGGATCGGCAGCGCGGGTCCCGTGGATCGGACCCGCGGGGAGATCCTGCCGGTGAACATGCCCCTCGCGCGGGGGTTCGGCCTCGTCGATGCGGTCGCCCGTGCGGCCTCGACCGCACTCGGACGGGACGTCCCGGCGGTCCTGGGTCACGACGGCGGCGCGCTCGCGCTCGCGGAGTCGTGGCTGGGGGCGACGCAGCAGGCGGGAGCCTCCCTGTCGATCGTCGTGTCCACCGGCGTCGGCGGCGGTTTCGTCGTGGGCGGTGCGTATGTGCCCGGGGCGAGCGGCAACGCCGGGCACCTCGGGCAGGTGCGCCGCGAGGGCGGGCTCACTCTTGAGGAGATCGCCTCCGGACCTGCCAGTGCCGCCTGGGCGCGGGAGCAGGGCTGGTCCGGCGCGACCGGGGAGGACCTGGCCCGGGACGCCGAGGCCGGTGTCGCCGTCGCCCGCGCGGCGATCGAGCGCTCGGCCCGCGCCGTCGGGGAGGCACTGGCCGATGCCGCCACCCTCGTCGACCTCGACGTCGTCGCCATCGGCGGCGGCTTCTCGCGGGTGTCGGCGGACTACATCGACCTCGTCCAGCAGGCTCTCACCGCCAGCGCCGTGCACGAGTACTCCCGTCGCACCCGCGTCGTCCGCTCGGGCCTGGGCGACGAGGGGCCGCTGATCGGCGCCGCCGCCCTCGTCCTGCGCTGACGGGAGTGTCAGCCCCCTGACACGAGCAGGTGTCGCGGGGGCCCTTCGAGCCGGGCGACGGCGATCTTCAGATCCGTGACGTCCGCCGCCACCGCATCGATGCGTGCGCCGAGCTTCTCTTCGACGGTGTCGATGCGTGCGGTGAGCTTCTCTTCGACGGTGTCGATGCGTGTGGTGAGCTTCTCTTCGACGGAGTCGATGCGTGTGGAGAGCCGGTGGTCGACGGTGCCGAGACGCTCGTCGATGGGACGGATCATCCACGCCCCTGCCGCGAACAGGCTCGCGCCGAGGGTGAGCACGACGCCGATCGCGCTGACGATGATCGTGAGGGTGTCCGCGGACACGGTGCTCCCTTCCTCAGTGCGGGTGTGGCTTCGACGATACGTGGTCGCCGTGCGGGCGCCGGTCGGAATTCCGGCATCTGTGAAGAGGTCGCGTGCAGGCTCGATGGGGGAGGAAGAGTCGGTCACCGCAACGCCGGGACGGCGCGCCCGGAGTGCGACGCCACGAGCATGAGCACGGGGATGACCGCGCACAACACGGCGGACACGAGGAACGTGACGCTCGACGCCGGGTCGCGCCCGATCAGCAGGACGAGCGTCGGGACGAACGTGCCGCCGACCGCGCCGCAGGCCACGAGCGCCCCGGTGACCGCGGCGCTGCGGGCCGGATCGAGTCGGTCGAGCGCGAGGCCGAGGATGAGGCCGTAGCTCGGGGCCAGCAGGACCACCACGACGACCAGGATGAGCAGCGCCGCGACCGGCTGCTCGCCGAGGAGCACGCCGGCGAGCACCAGGAGGACGGCGGCAGCCCCCGTCGCGGTCGCCAGCAGGGCGAGCGGCGGAACCGCCGCGCGCCGGAGAGCGGCGGTGCCGAAGCGGCCGACGGCCATCAGCGCCCAGAAGGCCGAGGTGCCGAGGGCGGCGGTGGCGGGCTCGATCGCGAGCGCCCGCTCCGGGATCACGGCCGACCAGCCCGACAGGACGGTCTCCACGCCGACGTAGAGCGGCAGAGCCAGCGCGAAGGGGAGGAGGACGAGCAGGGAGCGTGCGTCCCGTCGCGCCGGGGCCTCGGTCGCACGGGCGAGAGTGCTGGCGCCGGCGAGCACCGCGACGGTCGCCAGGGGTACGGTCGCGAGCAGCGCCAGGGCCGGACGGGCGCCGGCCCCGAGCGCGACCACGAGCGGTGTGACGGCGGCGCACACGGCGACCGTGCCCATCAGGGCGCTCAGCACCCCGGTCGCGCTCCCCGTGCTGGCGGCCTTGGCTGCCACGGAGCCCGCGGCCTCGACGAGACCGAACCCGAGCCCCGCGAGCGCGGCGGCCGCGAGGAAGACGCCCGGATCCGTCGCGAGGGCGACACCGATGATGGCGGCCGCCTGCAGGAGGCTGCCCAGCACGAGCGTCGTCCGGGGCGGTCGGCGCACCAGGAGCGGACCCGACAGCAGCACGCCCACGAGCAGTCCCGCGAAGAGGAAGGGCACGGCGGCACTCAGGTCGGCGTCCGTCGCGTGCTCCGCGGACGGAAGGACGGCCGGGACGAACGCCGCGGTCACGCCGAGGCCGCCGAACGCCGTGAACAGCCCGACGCGGAGTCGGCTCGCGCTCATCTCAGGCACCGCCCGCGCGCACGTGATGCACGGCGGCGAAGGTGTCGCGGAGGGCCTCCATCGAGCGGTCGTAGTTGGACTGGGCGACCCCGATGAAGATGCAGTCGACGACCATGAGCTGGGCGATCCGGCTGCCCAGGGCCCCGGAGCGGAAGCCCGTCTCGCGCGCGGCGGTGGTCAGCACGATGTCGGCCTGACCGGCGAGCGGGGAGCCGGCGTGGTTGGTGATGGCGATGGTCGTCGCGCCCGCCTGCCGGGCGAGCAGGAGGAACTCGATGGTGTCGGTCGTGGCGCCCGTGTGCGAGACGGCGATCGCGACGTTCCCCGGCCCGAGGGTGGCGGCGGAGGTCCAGGCGGCGTGCGGGTCGGACCACTCCAACGCCGTCCGCCCGATCCGGGTGAGCTTGCGCTGGAGGTCGAGCCCGACGATGGAGCTCGCCCCCACGCCGAAGATGTCCACCCGGGTGGAGGAGGTGATCGCCTCGACCGTGGCGCGGAGCGCGTCGGTGTCGAGCACCTTGGCGGTGTCGGCGAGGGAGAGCGTCTCGGCGAGCGACACCTTCGCGACGATGTCGGCGAGGGTGTCGTTGCGGTCGATGTCGCCGGACACGGCGGGGAGCGCGGCGGTGTCGAAGGTCTCGCGTTCGACCTCCCGCAGCACGTGGTTGCGCAGCTCGCGCACATGCTCGTACCCGAGACGCTTGCAGAACCGCACGACGGACGTGGTCGAGGTGTCGCAGCGGTGCGCGAGCTCGGCGACGGAGAGCCCGGCGGTTCCGGCGGGGTCGGCGAGGAACAGGTCGGCGATGCGCTGCTCGCTCGGACGGAGTTCGGGGCGCAAGGCGCGCATCCGCACGAGCACGAGATGGGTGCCGGCGTCGTCGCGAGCGGCATCGTGGGGCATGGGGTCTCCGATCGGTGTTCATAACACTAGAGGAACTTCTGTTACATGCGTAGGTGCTTTCGTGTACTTTTGGTACTTACCCAGACCGACGATGTTCGCGGGGCATCAGGCAGCACCGCCTGATCCGAGCCAGGGCGACGCGGTCCCAGCCAGGAGGAAACAGCAATGAGCACAGCACGGTGGGCGTCTCTCGGCGCCCTCACCGCCACGGGCCTCGCCGCGGCGCTCGTCATCACCGGGTGTTCCGCACCGGCGTCGAACCCGTCCGACACCGGATCCGGATCCGCCGGCGGCGACCTGGTCATCGGCGTCACGAGCGATCCCGACACCCTCTTCCCGTGGAAGGCCACCCAGTTCCAGGCGGTCAACGTCCTGCAGAACCTGTACGGCACGCTGACCGAGTTCGACGAGGAGCTCAACGTCGTCCCGGGTCTCGCCGAGTCGTGGGACGTCTCCGAAGACGGCCTCACGGTCACCCTCCACCTCCGCGAGGGCGTCACGTTCGCGGACGGCAGCGCCTTCGACTCCGCCGACGTGAAGTACTCGCTGGACGCGATCGCCGATGAGGCGACCGCTGCCGTGGCCGCGAGCTCCCTCGCCTCGGTCGCCGCCGTCGAGGCCACCGACGAGAGCACCGTCACCCTCACTCTCAGTGCCCCCGATGCCGCGCTGCCCGCGAACCTCGCCGTCATCAACATGGCGATGCTCTCGTCGGACGACACCGAGGAGGCGCTCAACACCACCCCGAACGGCACCGGCCCGTTCGTGCTGGAGGACCGGAAGGCGAGCCAGTCGCTCACCCTCGCCAAGAACGAGGACTACTGGGGCGACACCGCGCTGCTCGACACCGTCGAGTTCCGCGTGATCCCCGACGAGTCGTCCATCGTCTCGGCGATGCAGTCCGGCAACGTGCAGCTGGCCGTGTTCGACGACCCGCTCGTCGCGCAGACGGCCGAGGGCGCGAACGTCGAGGTCGCCACCACCCCGCAGCTCAGCTACCACGCCCTGCAGCTGAACGCGCAGCGCGGCGACCTCGTCGACGTGAACGTCCGCCTTGCGATGCAGTGCGCGATCGACCGTCAGGAGGTGCTCGACACCGCCGCGCTCGGCGAGGGCGAGGTCACCGGTCCGATCACCTCTCCCGCGTTCAAGTCCGACCCCGACGCGCGCCCGTGCCCCGAGCGTGACCTCGACAAGGCGGCCGAGTACCTGAAGAAGGCCGGCAAGGAGGACGGCGTCACCGTCAAGACGATCGTGTCCCAGGGCGAGTACGCCACCTCCGTCAACGAGGCGCAGAACCTCAAGGCGCAGCTCGCCGACGCGAACATCACGCTCGACCTCGAGGTGCTCGAGTCCGGCGCGTTCGTGGACCGCTGGATCGCGGCCGACTTCGACGCCGCGGTCGCCCTCAACGGCGGACGCCCGGACCCGGACGGCATGTACGGCCGTTACTTCACCAGCACTGGCAACCTGAACCAGGTCGCGGGGTACTCCTCGCCCGAGCTCGACGCGCTCTTCGCCGAGGGACGCGAGACGGCCGACCCGGAGAAGCGCAAGGACATCTACGCGCAGGTCTCCGAGAACCTCGAGGACAACGCCGCCTGGATCTGGCTGTTCACCAGCTACACCTACACCGCGACGGCCTCGACCGTCGACGGCTTCACCCCGATGGCGAACGGCTCGCTGCAGTACCTGCGGACCACCTCCATCCAGTAGTGGAACGAGGGGGCGCGGACGTCCGCGCCCCCTCGGCTCCCCGACGACAGGCACCTCTCCCACGCGCATGTTCAGACAGCTCCTCCGCAACAGCGTGCTGCGACGCATCCTCGCAGCCCTCGGCACCCTTTTCGGCGTCGCCGTCTTCGTCTTCCTGATGCTGCGCGCCATCCCCGGCGACCAGATCAGCTCCGGCCTCGGCACCGAGGCGGCCGCGCTCACTCCGGCGCAGCGTGCCGCGCTCGAGGCGTACTACGGTCTCGACCAGCCGCTCGTCGTGCAGTTCTTCTCCTGGCTCGGCAACATCTTCACCGGCAACCTCGGCTTCTCCTCTCGGGCGCAGACCAGCGTGCTCGAGCTCACCGCCGCCGCGCTGCCGGTCACCTTCGAGCTCGCGATCTTCTCGATCGTCATCGCGCTCGCCATCGGCATCCCGCTCGGCATGCTCTCCGCCTCGAAGCCCGACTCGTTCCGTGACGGCGTCGGTCAGGTCGTCGGCCTCGCCGGCCTCTCCATCCCCGCGTTCCTGCTCGGCACGGCGCTGCTGGCGATCCTCGCGCAGTCCCTCGGCTTCAACCCGAACGGCCAGGGCTACGCGCGGCTCTTCGACGACCCCGCTCTGAACCTCCAGCAGATGCTCCTGCCGTCGATCGTGCTCGGCTTCGGCATCGCGGCACCGATCATGCGCACCACGCGCACCGCGGTCCTGGAGATCCGTGCCAACGACTTCATCCGCACCGCGAAGGCCAAGGGCGTGCCGCCCCGCCGCCTCCAGGTACGCCATGTGCTGGGCAACGCGCTGGTCCCCATCGTCACCATGACCGGTCTGCAGTTCGGCTACCTGCTGGGCGGCGCGGTCGTGGTGGAGCAGATCTTCTCGCTCCCCGGCATCGGCCGCCAGGTGCTGCTCGGCATCCAGCAGAAGGAGTACGCGCTCGTGCAGAGCACCGTCCTGGTGATCGCGCTCGCCTTCGTCATCGTCAACCTGCTCACCGACCTGCTCTACCGGGTCATCGATCCCCGGGTGCGTGCCGCATGACCGACATCTCTCAGACCCCGGCCCTCGCTCCCGGCGGCGGGCGCACCATGGAGCGCGTGCGTCTCCTGCTGCGCAGCCGCAGTGGTCTCGCCGGCCTCATCATCGTCGTCCTGCTCGCGGTGCTGAGCCTCGTCTCGGCGTTCGGCCTGCTGCCGTTCGACCCGCTCGCGCAGGACCCGCCGTCCCGGCTGCAGCCGCCGTCCGCGGTGCACTGGTTCGGCACCGACCAGTTCGGCCGCGACGTGTTCTCGCGGGTGGCAGCCGGTGTCGCCAACTCGGCGCTCATCTCCGTGGTCGCCGTGGCGTTCGCGACCGTGGTCGGCACGGTCTGCGGACTCATCGCCGGTTTCTACCGCGGCTTCTCCGACGGGGCGATCACCGCGGTCACCAACGTGCTGTTCGCGTTCCCGCCGCTGCTGCTCGCCCTGTCGCTCGCCTCGGTGTTCGACCGCAACTGGTTCACGATCGCCGTGGCCATCGCGATCGTCTACGTGCCGATCTTCATCCGCGTGACCCGCGGCCCCGTGCTGTCGCTGCGCGAGGTGGAGTACGTTAAGGCGGCCAAGAGCACGGGGCAGAGCCGCATGGCGACCATGTTCCGCCACGTGCTGCCGAACATCACCTCGATCATCATCGTGCAGGTCACGCTCTCCCTCTCGTGGGCGGTGCTCACGGAGGCGTCGCTGAGCTTCCTCGGACTCGGGACTCCGCCGCCCGCACCGTCGCTCGGCTCGATGATCTTCGAGGCGCGGACCCTCGTCACGATCGCCCCGTGGACGATGATCGCCCCCGGGGTGATCGTCGTGCTCCTCGTCGTCGGCCTGAACCTGCTGGGCGACGGGCTGCGCGACAGCCTCGACCCGCGGAACCGGGGCAAGCGATGATCGCGGAAGACCTCGGCGCCCTCGCCACCGAGGCGAGCGACCCCCGGTACGCCCGCCTCGATCAGATGAGCGTGGCCGAGCTCGCGCAGACCATGAACGAGGCCGACGCCACGGTGCCCGCGGCCGTGCAGCGCGCTCTCCCGCAGATCGTCCCGGCGATCGAGCAGACGGCCGCGCGTATGGCGCAGGGCGGACGCCTGGTGTACGTCGGCGCAGGCACCCCCGGACGCATCGGCGTGCTCGACGCCTCCGAGTGCCCGCCCACGTTCAGCACCCCGCCGGAGCTGGTGTTCGCGATCATGGCCGGCGGTCCCGGCGCGATCGTGAACCCCGTCGAAGGCGCGGAGGACGACGCGGAGGCGGGTGCCGCGGCCATCGACGCCGCGGACATCGGCCCGCTCGACACCGTGATCGGCATAGCCTCCAGCGGCCGCACGCCGTACGTGGTCGCCGCCGTCCGACGGGCGCGGGAGCGCGGGGCGCTCAGCGTGGGCCTGTCGTGCAACACCGGCACCGCGCTGAGCGCGGTCGCCGAGCACGGCATCGAGGTCGAGGTCGGCCCCGAGGTGCTCGCCGGCTCCACGCGCCTCAAGTCCGGCACGGCGCAGAAGCTCGTCCTGAACATGTTCTCGACAATCGCGATGGTCCGGAACGGCAAGGCCTACGGCAACCTGATGGTCGACGTGAAGGCCACGAACCACAAGCTCCGCGAGCGCGCGATCCGCATGGTGCGGACGATCGCCGACGTCGACCGCGACACGGCGGCCGCCGCGCTGGAGAGCGCAGGGTGGGACGTGAAACTCGCCACGATCATGATCCGCCGCGGGGAGGACCTCGCCGCGGCCACCGACCGACTCGCGGCGGCCGACGGCCGTCTGCGTACCGCACTGGAGGAGAACTGATGCGCGTCCTGGGACTGATCTCCGGCACCTCGCACGACGGGATCGACGCCGCCGTCGTCGACTTCGCCACCAACGGGGGGTTCACGGCGCACGGCGTCGACCTCCGGGGCACGGTGCTCGCCTCCACCAGCGTCCCCTACGATCCCGAGCTGCGGGCACGCCTCATCGCCGCGCTCCCTCCGGCGCAGACCACCCTGGCCGAGGTGGCCGAGCTCGATACCCTCATCGGGCAGGCGTTCGCCGACGTCGCAGCCGAGGTCGCGGCCGAGGTCGGCGGCGTCGACGCGGTGTGCTCGCACGGCCAGACCGTCTACCACTGGGTCGACGGCGCCCACGCCCTCGGCACCCTCCAGATCGGGCAGCCCGCCTGGATCGCCGAGAAGACCGGTGTGCCCGTCGTCTCCGACATCCGTATCCGCGACATCACCGCGGGCGGCCACGGCGCTCCGCTCGTGTCGTTCCTCGACGAGCTGCTGCTCCGTGGCCGCGCCGGCGTCTCGGCGGCGCTCAACCTCGGCGGCATCTCCAACATGACCGTCGTCCGCCCGGACGGCCTCGTCGCCTACGACATCGGCCCCGCGAACGCCCTGGTCGACGCGGTCATCGTCGCGCACGACCTCAACCCGCTCGGCTATGACGACGATGCGGCGATCGCCCGGACGGGACGGGTCGACCAGGCGCTGCTGGACGCCATGCTCGCGGACCCGTACTACGCCCTCACCCCGCCGAAGAGCACGGGCAAGGAGCACTTCCACCTCGCCTACGTGCAGGAGCACCTCGCGGCGCAGGGACGTGAGATCGCGGTCGCCGACGTCGTGCGCACGCTCACCGAGCTCACGGTCCGCACGGTCGCCCGCGACGTCGAGGCCGCCGGGATCGGCTTCCTCGCGGTGTCCGGCGGCGGCTGCCGCAACCCGCTGATCCTGGACGGGCTGCGGACCGCGCTGCCGCAGACCGAGGTCGTCCTGGCCGACGAGCTCGGCGCCCCCGCCGACAGCAAGGAGGCCATCCTCCTCGCGCTCATCGGCTGGTCGACCCTGCACGGCGTCCCCGCGATCGTCCCCGGCGGGACCGGGGCGCGCGAGCCGCGCATCCTCGGCACGATCACGCCCGGCGCCGGTCCGCTGCAGATGCCAGAGCCGGTCGCGGCCATCGACTCCCTCGCCCTCACGGAGGCGGCGGGATCGTGACCGTCGTCGAGCGGATGCGCGTGCTGCGGGTGCCTTCGCCCCTGGCGCGTCCCTTCGTCACGGCCGTCCGTCGCACGGACCACCTCGATGTCGTGCTCGTGGAGGTGACCGACGCCGACGGCCGCCGCGGATACGGGGAGGCCGCGACGAGCTGGCGTGTCACGGGGGAGAGCCCGGAGAGCGTGACGGCCGTGGTCGCCGGTCCCTTCGCCGACGCCGTGCTCGGGCGCTCCGTCGACGACCCCGGGCTGCCGGATGCCCTCGCCGCGGCGGCCTGGGGCAACGCCGCCGCCCGCAGTGCGGTGGCCTGCGGGGTCGTCGACCTCGCCGCGCAGCACCGGGACGAGCCGCTCGCGCAGACGCTCGCCCCGCACGCAGACGCGCCCGCGCGCATCCGTACCGACATGACGCTGTCGGTGGCGGAGCCGGCCGCACTGGCCGCGACCGCCGTCGAGCATGCGGCGGCGGGATTCCGCTGCCTCAAGATCAAGGCGTCCCGCGAACACGACACGGTCGCGGGTCTCCTGGCCGTCCGCTCCGCCGTCGGTGCCGACATCACCCTGCGCGTGGACGCGAACCAGGCATGGGACGCCGAGACCGCGATCCGCGTCATCCGGGCGGCGGAGGACGCCGGTCTCGGACTCGAACTCGTCGAGCAGCCCGTCGCCGCGCGCGACCTCGATGCGCTGGCCGTGGTGACCGCCGCCGTCGACACGCCGATCATGGCGGACGAGTCGGTCCGCACCGCGCAGGATGTCCGCGACATCGCCGCGCGCGCAGCCGCCGGGCTCGTGAACGTCAAGCTCGCCAAGACCGGCGGGCTCCGCGAGGCGCTCGCGTGCGTGCAGGCCGCCCGCTCCGCCGGACTCGGCGTCGTCGTCGGCTGCATGATGGAGTCGCACGTCGGGGTGGCCGCCGCCGCGCACCTCGCCGCCGCGGTCGCCCCGGACGTCGTGCACGACCTCGACGCCGCATCATGGCTGCGCCGGTCGCCGGTGACCGGTGGGCTGACCGCCGACGCGGAGTGGCTCACCCTCGCCCCGGCCGCAGGACTGGGGATCACCGGGATCGCCCCCGATGCCGAGGTGCTGCTCGACCGCTCCCGGACCGGAGCTCTCGCATGAGTGCCGCCGAGGCGATCGCCGCAGTCCTCGCCGGGCCGACCGCGCCGCGCGGAGCCGTCGCCGGTGTCGCCACCCGCATGGGCCGGGACACGGCCGCCGGCGGCCTCGCCGATCTCGCGGGGACGCCGGTCACGACGGACACGGCGTTCGACCTCGCCTCGGTCACCAAGGTCGCGGCGACCACCACCGCGATCCTCCGGCTGGTCTCCCGGGGCGACCTCCGGTTCGACGATCCGGTGGACCGCTTCGTCCCCGGAACCGCCTGCGCCCCCGGGACGACCGTGCGGCACCTGCTCCTGCACCGGGCGGGGCTCTGGGAGTGGCAGCCGCTCTACCTCGACGGCACGAACGCCGACGGCGCGGCCGCCGCCGACGCGCTCCCGCTCCGCTACGGCGTGGACGAAGGACGGCACTATTCCGACCTGGGCTTCCTGATCCTCGGACGGATCATCGCCGCCGCGACCGGCCTCCCCCTCGACGCCGCCGTGCGCGAGCTCGTGACCGCGCCGCTCGGTCTCACGCGCACGGGCTACGGGCCCGTCCCCGGTCCGGTCGCGTCGTCCACGGGCGACGGCGATGCCGCCGAGCGACGGATGGTCGCCACCGGCACCCCCTACCCGATCCTCACCTCTCGCCGGCACTTCCCCTGGCGCGAGGGCGAGATCACCGGCGTCGTCAACGACGGCAACTGCTTCCACGCCCTGCACGGCGTCTCCGGGCACGCCGGCCTGTTCGGCACGGTCGACGAGCTGCTGACCCTCGGCGTCGCGCTCGCCGCCCCCGAGTCGCACCCCGAGCTGTGGGATCCGGCGCTCGTGGCCGAGCTGTTCCGCGACGGCCCCGACCCCGGGCAGGCCCTCGGCTGGCGCAGCGACACCGTGACGGCGGACGGGCGCCCGACCCGGGTGCTCTGGCATCCCGGCTACACCGGATGCGCGCTGGGCGTGGTCCCCGCCACCGGAACCGCCGTCGTCCTCCTCGCGAACCGGCTGTTCGCCGGCGAGATCGCCCCCACCGAGACCCTGTGGCGCGCAGCGCTGCCCGCACTCCTGGACCCCGAAGGAACGAGTACCCCATGAGCACCACTCCGCCCATGCTGAGCATCGACGGCCTCGCGGTCGCCTTCCGGACCGGCTCCGAGCTGGTCACCGCCATCAGCGACATCTCGATCGACATCGCCGCCGGGGAGACGGTCGCCGTGGTCGGCGAGTCCGGCTCCGGGAAGTCCACCACGGCGGCCGCGGTCAACCGCCTACTGCCGGAGAACGGCGTCATCACGGCGGGCAGCATCCGCTTCGACGGCCGCGAGCTCACCGACCTCCCCGAGAACGCGATGGTGTCGCTCCGCGGGGCCGGCATCGGCCTCGTGCCGCAGGATCCGATGTCGAACCTCAACCCCCTCCTGCGCGTCGGGGAGCAGATCGGCGAGGCCCTCAAAGTCCACGGGCACACCAGCGGAGACGCGACGAAGGCCCGTGTGGTCGAGCTGCTGGAGATGGTCGGGATCCCCGATGCCGCCCGTCGGGCGACCCAGTACCCGCACGAGTTCTCCGGGGGCATGCGGCAGCGTGTGCTCATCGCGATGGGGCTCGCCTGCAAGCCGCGGCTGCTCATCGCCGACGAGCCCACCTCGGCGCTCGACGTCACCGTGCAGCGGCGGATCCTCGACCAGCTCGACCAGCTGACCGACGAACTGGGCACCGCGGTGTTCCTCATCACCCACGACCTCGCCCTCGCCGCGGAGCGCGCCGACCGGATCGTCGTGATGTTCCGTGGCCACGTCGTCGAGGAGGGGACATCGGCGGAGGTTCTCGGGAACCCGCAGCACGAGTACACCCGGCAGCTGCTCGCGGCCGCGCCGAGCCTCGCGTCCCGCCGCGACGCCCTGCCGGCGCGCGAGGTCGCGGCCGACGCCGTGCCCTTCGTCGAGATCCGGGACCTGCGCAAGGAGTTCCCGCTCCGGAACGCGAAGGCCGGGGAGCCGCAGACCTTCACGGCGGTCGACGGCGTGAGCTTCTCGATCCGCCGCGGCACGACCGTGTCCATCGTGGGCGAGTCGGGCTCGGGCAAGTCCACGACGGCGAACATGGTGCTCGGTCTGGAGGACGCGACCTCCGGGTCCATCCTCTTCGACGGCACCGACCTCACGACCCTCCGCCGAAAGGAGCTGTTCGCGCTGCGCCGCCGCGTGCAGCCCGTGTTCCAGAACCCCTACGCCTCGCTCGACCCGCGGTACACCGTGGAGCAGTCGATCGCCGAGCCGCTGCGCGTGCACAGGATCGGCACCGCCGCTTCCCGGCACGCCCGCGTCCTGGAGCTCCTGGAGCAGGTCGCCCTGCCCGCGGCCATGGCCGAGCGGCTGCCGCACGAGCTCTCCGGCGGACAGCGGCAGCGCGTCGCGATCGCCCGCGCCCTGGCCCTGGAGCCCGAGCTCGTCGTGCTGGACGAGGCGGTCTCCGCGCTCGACGTGCTGGTGCAGGCGCAGATCCTCGACCTCCTCGCCGACCTGCAGAAGCGCCTCGGGCTCAGCTACCTCTTCATCAGCCACGACCTGGCCGTCGTGCGCATGATCTCCGACGAGGTGCACGTGATGCAGCGCGGCGTCGTGGTCGAGAGCGGCACCCCGGAGAGCATCTTCGACACGCCGCAGCATCCGTACACCCGGGAGCTGCTCGCCGCGATCCCCGGGGCGTCGCTCGCCTCCTGAGACCTCCAGGCGGCCGTCGGCTCAGCGCCGGCGGTCGTCGTCGTCCCAGGGGCCCTCCCACCAGCCGGCACGGCCGTCGTCCTCGCCGCCGCGGCGCCGGGAGCGCACGAACTGCACCACGAACACGACCAGCGACGTGAGCATGATGAGGAACAGGACGAGGAACAGCAGGTCGCTCTGGTTCATGGACGCTTCCCCTCCGCGGCATCCGCCACGATCTTCGCGATGCGCGCGGCCTTGGTCTCCGGCCGCTTTGCCATCGCGATGTGCGTGAGGCCGAACTTCTTCACCGACTTCGGGAACGCATCCCAGTTCCCCCTCGCCGCGGGCACCGCGTCGAGGGCGGCCGTGAGCTCGGGTGGCTCGATGCCGGCCTCGGGGCCGTCGAGCATGGTCCACGAACCGTTCGCCTTCGCCGTCTCCAGCGCTCGGATGCCGGCGGGGGCGAGGAGCCCCGCGGCCTCCAGCTCCGCGATGCGGGCCTTGTTCGTCGCCGCCCAGCCGCTGCCCGGGCGTCGAGGGGAGAACCACTGGCCACCGGTCTCGTCGTCGAACGTGCGCACCGGGCCGTCGATCCACCCGAAGCACAGCGCCTGCCGGACGGCGTCCTCGTAGCCGACGCCGGTGGCGGATCGCCCGCGCACGCTCAGCAGCCACACTCCGGCCGTGCGTTCGTGGTTCGCCTCGAGCCAGGCGCGCCAGGCCGCGGCGTCCGCCGCCGTGACCCGCTCGCCGTCGTCGAGGGCGCCCACGTCAGTCCTCGTCGAGGGTGGGGATCGAGTCGGTGATGGTCGGCAGCAGGTCGGCGACCGAGTCGACGATCTCGTCCGGGCGGAAGGGGTACTGCTCGATGATCCGCTGGTCGCTGATGCCGGTGAGCACGAGCACCGTGTGCAGACCCGCCTCGATGCCGGCGACGATGTCCGTGTCCATCCGGTCGCCGATCATGCCGGTCTTCTTCGAGTGCGCGCCGATCTTGTTCAGGGCCGAACGGAACATCATCGGATTGGGCTTGCCGACGACGTAGGGCTCCTTGCCGGTGGCCTTGGTGATGAGGGCGGCGATCGCACCCGTGGCCGGCAGCACCCCGTCGGCGCTCGGGCCGGTGGCGTCCGGGTTGGTCACGATGAAGCGCGAGCCGTTGATGATGTGGCGGATGGCCTTCGTGATGGCCTCGAACGAGTAGTTGCGGGTCTCGCCGACGACGACGAAGTCGGGGTTCGTCTCGGTCATGATGAAGCCGGCCTCGTGCAGCGCGGTGAGGATGCCGGCCTCGCCGATGACGAAGGCGGAGCCGCCCGGGAGCTGCTGCGCGAGGAAGTCGGCGGTCGCGAGCGCCGAGGTCCAGATGCGCTCCTCCGGCACGATCAGGCCGCTCGCACGGAGGCGGGCCGAGAGGTCGCGGGCGGTGAAGATGGAGTTGTTCGTGAGCACGAGGTACGGGATCTCGTTGCGCTCCCATCCGGCGAGGAGTTCGGAGGCCCCGGGGATGGCGTCGTTCTCATGGACGAGCACGCCGTCCATGTCGGTGAGCCAGCATTCGATGTCGTCACGGTGTGCCATGTGCTCAGCCTAGAGGCCCCACCTTTCCTTTCGAATCGCCTGATTGGCTCCATCCCCGGCCGATGTGCCGCAAAGTGCGCGATTCGAAGCCGGGGTCAGGCCGACAACCACACCACGTCGCGGGCGGCGGGGGGCAGCGGCGGCTCGGTGCCGTCGAGGGCGATGCCGGACGAGGTCACCGTCACGGTCGTCCCGACGACGACCCCGTGGGAGTCGAGGGTCCGCAGGAGCTCCGGGTCGCGGTCGTCGACGCGGAGCACGCGGCCGGTGTGTCCGTCCGGGGCGTCCGCGAGCAGGACGAAGGGCTCCCGTTCGATGCGGCCCTCCGCGTCCGGGATGGCGTCTCCGTGCGGGTCGAAGCGCGGTCGTCCCAGGCGCTCGTCGATGCCCTCGAGCAGCCGGTCGCTGATGGTGTGCTCCAGCACCTCGGCCTCGTCGTGCACCTCGTCCCACCCGTACCCGAACTCCTGCACGAGCCAGGTCTCGATGAGGCGATGGCGGCGGACCATCGCGAGGGCCCGGGTGGTCCCCGCGTCCGTCAGCCGGACCGCTCCGTAGGGCACGTGCGACACGAGTCCCGCCGCGGCGAGCTTCTTCACCATCTCCGTGACCGACGACGGGGCGATGCCGAGCTTGGCCGCCAGGACCGAGGGGGTGATCGGCGCATCCTGCCACTCGGTGTGCGCGTAGACGGTCTTCAGGTAGTCGTCAGCTGCCGGGGATGCCACCCCACCACTCTACGGCGCGGACCGCTCCCCGCCCCCGCGCGCCCAGGCCGTGAGGCCGTGGATGAGGGCGCGCACACCGATCTCGAACGTCCGTCGGGCGGGGTCGTCGCTGAGCTCGGCCCTGGCACTCTCCGCCGCGGCGAAGGTGGGGTAGGCGGGGGCGAGCTCTTTCGGCGCCATGTTGTCGGCCGGAGCGAGGGCGTCCAGCGCGGAGCCGATGATGAACGACTCCAGCGCGACGATGGCGTCGACGATCGTCTCGCGGGGCCAGCCGTCGTCGGAGAGCAGCACCGCGATCTGCTCGTAGTCCGCGAACGAGCCCTCGTCGGCATCGATGGGGGAGCTCGCGAGCATGACCATGGCCTGCGGGGCGGCGACGGCCGCGTCGCGATAGCTGTGCGCCCAGGCCAGCAGGGCCTCCTCCAGCGGCCGTTCGCGGGGCACCGGGGTGGCGAGGGAGCGGCTCACGCGGCCGCGCATGGCCCGGATCACGGCGTCGCGGTTCTCGAAGTGGTGATAGAGCGCCGAGGTGCGCACCCCGAGGGATTCCGCGAGCGCGGTCATGGTGAAGCGCTGCGGGGTGCGTTCGGCGCTGAGTCGGAAGGCGGCATCGAGGATCCGCTCCTCGGTGAGCACCCGGCCGGAGGGGCGGCCCACGCTGCGGGGAGTCTTCGTCATCGGGGCTCGATTCGGGTTCCGTGTCTGCTACTTTATTGAAACTCTTTCAATTCGCTCGAGGAAGAACGTCATGACGGGTTTCGACGCCGACACTATCGTCACCGGCGCGCGCGTCGTGACGATGGACCCCCGCCGCCCGGAGGCCACGGCCTTCGCCATCCGCGACGGGCGCTTCCTGGCGGTCGGCGACGACGACCTCGTCCGCGAGCTGCGCGGGACCGGCACCGTCGTGCACGACCTCGGCGGCGCCGCCGTCACCCCCGGGCTCATCGACGCGCACCTGCACCCGCTGCAGGGTCTCGAGCTCACTGCGGGGATCGACCTCGGGGGCATCACCACCGCCGCGGCGTTGCGCGCCGCCCTCCGCGCCGAGGCCGACCGGGCGCTCGCCGAGGACGCCGAGCCGTGGGTGCGCGGATGGAATCTCGACTACGACGTCTTCCACGAGATCCCCATGACCGCGGACGCCATCGAGGACGCGGTGCGCGGCCTCCCCGCGCTCCTCATCGTGTTCGACGGACACACCGCGCTGGCCAGCCGCGAGGGGCTGCGGCGCGGCGGCATCACCGGGCCGCGCGAGACGGACGACTCCTCCCTCGTCGTGGTCGACGCCGAGGGGATCCCGACCGGCGAGCTGCGCGAACTCGGCGCGTACGAGCCCGTGCGCCTCGCGGCCCCCGCCCTGGACCGCGCGCAGACGCTCGCCGCCGGCCACGAACTGCTGCAGGGGCTCCGGTCCTCCGGTCTCACCGGCGGCACGATCATGGACGGCGGCTTCGCGACCCTGGACCTGCTGGACGCCATGGAGCAGGGGCCGGGTCTGCCGATCCGCATCGTGTCCGCCATCGACCACGAGCCCGGTTTCGACACCGCCCGCACGGCCGAGAACCTGCGGATGCGCGACCGCCGGGGAGAGCGCTGGCGGGGCGGGGTCGTCAAGCTCTACGCCGACGGCGTGGTGGAGACGGGAACGGCCTGGCTGTACGAGCCCGACACGGCGGGGGAGGGGACCGCGCCGTTCTGGAAGGACGCCGCCGCCTACGCCCGCACCGTGCGCGGCTATGCCGAGGCCGGCTTCCAGGTCGCGACGCACGCCATCGGCGACCGCGCGGTGGGGGAGGTCATCGATGCGTACCTCGCCGCCGGGGTCCGCAGCGCCGGCGGGGCACCCCACCGGATCGAGCACCTGGAGACCACGACGGATCGCGACGTCGCGCGCCTCGCGGCCGCGGGCATCACCGCCTCGATGCAGCCGCTCCACCTGCAGTGGCGCAAGGCCGACGGCTCGGACGACTGGTCGCGGCGCCTCGGTCCGGCCCGTGCCGCCCGTGCCTGGCGCGTGCGCGACTACTGGGAGGCCGGAGCCCCGGTCGCCCTGGGGTCGGACTGGCCCATCGCCCAGAACGACGCCCGCATCGGCCTCGCCTGGGCCCAGCTGCGCCGTCGTCCCGGCGACCGCGACGCCCCTGTCTTCGAGCCCCACCAGGTGCTCACCCCCTACCAGGCGCTGCACGGCTACACCGTGGGTGCCGCGCGTGCCCAGGGCGACACCGACCTCGGCCGGATCGCCCCCGGGTTCCGCGCCGACTACGCCGTGTGGGCGGAGAACCCGCTGCACGTCGCCCCGGACGACCTCCCCGACCTGCCCGTACAGCGGACGGTCGTCGGCGGCGTCGAGCCCTGACCCCCGCTCGACCCCTCATACCCCCTTCCTTCTTCACACCGAGGTGAACCCCATGCCCGAATTCGGCGCCCTCGCGCTCCTGCCCATCGCGGTGATCCTCGTGGTCGCCGTCGCCACCCGGCGCACCCTCTTCGCCCTGCTCTGCGGCACCGTCGCCGGCGCCCTGATCCTGGGCGGCTGGGGCGGCTTCGACGTCTGGGTCGAGTACACGGGCACGGCGCTGTCCAATGAGACCGCCCAGTGGCTGCTGCTCATCGTGGCGCTGTTCGGCATCCTCATGATGCTGTTCGAGAAGTCGGGCATCGTGACCGACTTCGCCCGCTGGGTGGAGCGGTTCGTGACCTCCCGCCGGAAGTCGACGCTGCTGACGTTCTTGCTCTCGGTGGTCCTGTTCGTGGACGACTACCTCAACGTGCTCACCACCGGCACCTCGATGAAGCAGGTGACCGACCGGTACCGCGTCCCCCGTACGCAGCTCGGCGCGATCATGAAGATGACCGCCGCGCCGATCGCCGTGCTCGTCCCGGTCTCGACCTGGGCGCTGTTCTTCTCCGGGCTCTTCGAGGCCCAGGGCGTGACCGTCGGGGGCAGCGGCTTCGGCGCCTACCTGCAGTCGATCCCGTTCATCTTCTTCGGGTGGGCGGCGATCGCGGTCGCCCTGCTGATGAGCATCGGCTGGCTGCCCCGATTCGGTCCGCTGAAGAAGGACGCTCTGCGGGCGGAGCGCGACGGCGACGTCTTCCCCCTCGGCACGACCGACGCGGAACGCCGCGCGGAGGGAGCGGCCCTGCTGTCCGAGCTGCGCGCGGACGACCCCGACGGTTCGACGGCGCAGCGGGTCGCCGTGGCGCTGGAGACCTCGACGGAGGCGGGGCGCAAGCCGCAGCCCTGGTCGTTCCTCCTCGCGATGGCGGTGCTCGTGGGCGTCACCATCGCCACGGACGCCAACGTCGTCGCCGGCACCGCGGCCGCGCTCGCCGTCACGATCGTTCTCGTCCTCGTGCAGCGCCGTCTCTCCGTGCGGGGCGTGCTGGACGCGGCGCTGGAGGGCGTCGAGAGCATGCTCTTCGTGATGGTGCTCACCGTGCTGGCGTTCATGGTGCAGGAGATGAACATCACCCTGCAGCTCGCCGAGTTCGTCATCCAGGTCACGGAGCCGGTGCTCACCCCGGCGCTGCTGCCCGCCATCGTGTTCGCCGTCTGCGGCGTGTACGCCTACGCGACCGGTTCGTTCTGGGACCTCGCCGCGGTCATCACCCCCGTGGTGCTGCCGCTCGCGCTGGCCCTCGGCGCCGACCCGATCCTGGCGGGCGCGGCGGTGTTCTCCGGGGCGGCGCTCGGCAGCACGACCTGCCTCTACGGCGACGGCATCATCCTCGCGTCGCGGTCCATCGGCATCAAGCCGATCAACCTCATGCTGGCCATCCTCCCCTACGCGGGGATCGCCGCCGGGGTCTCGCTCGTGCTCTACCTCGTGACGGGCTTCCTCGCGGCCTGAGTCAGGCGCCCGCGGAGCCGAGCAGGATCACGGTCGCCTGCCCCGCGAAGAAGAGCACGAGGAACCCCAGGAGGGCGGCGGCGAGCGAGAGGCGCCCGTCGAAGCCCTCCACCTCGGCGATGCCCACCTTGCGGGCACGGAAGGCGAAGATCAGGGTCGCGACGCCGAGCGCGAGCTGCACCCACGGGCTGGCGGAGCCGATGACCTTCGGGAACGCGATGAGCAGACCGCCGATGACCCCGGTCGCGAAGCCGCTCCAGGTGAGGAGGCGGACGGTGCGACGGGCCGAGTCTGCAGACATGATGTCGAGCCTATCCGGCGTCATGCCCCCGTCAGCACCAGCCAGAGCAGGGCGCCGTTCAGGGCGATGAGGAGCACGGAGGCCACGACGCCGGCGACCGTCGTCCACGGCCGGTTGACCCAGGCGCCGAGCGTGCGGCGCTGCGCGGTGAGGGCGACGAGCGGGATCAGCGCGAACGGGATGCCGAACGACAGCACGACCTGGCTGAGGACGAGGGCGAGCGTGGGGTCCACCCCGATGCCGAGGATCACCAACGCGGGGATGAGCGTCACCAGTCGGCGGGCCAGCAGGGGGATGCGCACGTGCAGGAGGCCGTGCATGATCTCGGCGCCCGCGTACGCGCCGACGGAGGTCGAGGCGAGACCCGAGGCGAGCAGCCCCACGGCGAAGAAGGTCGCCACGACCGGGCCGAGGCCTGCGGCGAGGGCGGCGTGCGCCCCCTCCAGCGAGTCGGTGCCCGCGACGCCCGCGAGGTTCGCCGCCGCGAGCAGGAGGATTCCGAGGTTCACCGAGCCCGCGATGACCATCGCGATCGTCACATCCCAGCGCGTCGCCGTGAGCAGGCGGCGGATCCGCGAGGTCTCGATCCGGGCCGCCTCCTCGGTCGTCTCGGCACTCGTCGCACCGAACCGGTCGCGGGCCAGAGAGGAGTGCGCGTAGATCGCGTGCGGCATGATCGTCGCGCCGAGGATCGAGGCGGCGAGGAGCACGGACCCCGTGTCCTCGAAGCGCGGCACGAGGCCGCTCACGACGCCGGCCGGGTCGGGTGGCGCGAGGAACAGGCCGGCCATGAAGCCGATCGTGATCACGAACATGAGGCCGATGATCACGAACTCGAACGGTCGGGCGCCGCGACGGTTCTGCACCGCGAGCAGGACCATGGACACGGCCCCGGTGATGAGGCCGCCCCACAGCAGCGGCACGCCGAAGAGAAGGTTCAGGGCGACGGCGCCGCCGATGACCTCGGCGAGGTCCGTCGCCATCGCGACCAGCTCCGCCTGGAGCCAGTAGGCGCGGCGGGCCCAGGGGCGGCGCAGCCGCTGGCCCAGCACCTCCGGGAGGCTCTGGCCGGTGACGACGCCGAGCTTCGCGGACAGGTACTGGATCAGCCAGGCCATCACGTTGCCGGCGACGACCACCCACACGAGCAGATAGCCGTACTGCGCCCCCGCCGTCATGTTGCTGGCGACGTTGCCCGGGTCGAGATAGGCCACGCCCGCCACCAGCGCCGGTCCCAGCAGCCACAGCAGGCGCGGCGAAGCGGTGCGAGCGGGGGTCACGGAGGCAGCGGGATTTTTAGGCACACCGAAACCGTAGCGTATTTTTCGGCGCACCTAAATATCGTGTCGCGATGGCCGGGCCCCCTTCGACGACGGGGCGCCGGCTCCTCCGCCCCACGGCGACCAAGCGGAGGCGGCGATAGCCTGGCGGGATGGAAGCGCAGCGCCCCGAGAGCACGGAACCGACCACCCCCGGGGGGTCCTCGGCGCAGCCCGGATACGGCGTCGGCCCCTGGCCCGGAGGGCCGTCGGCCTGGCCCGAGGGAGAGCAGTACGATCCCGAGCTCCTCGCGCACGGCGACACGCGAAACGTCATCGACCGCTATCGCTATTGGCGCATGGAGGCGATCGTCGCTGATCTCGATACGCGGCGTCATCCGTTCCACGTCGCGATCGAGAACTGGCAGCACGACATGAACATCGGTTCCATCGTGCGCAGCGCCAACGCGTTCCTCGCCGATACGGTGCACATCATCGGCCGCCGTCGCTGGAACAAGCGCGGCGCCATGGTGACCGACCGCTACCAGCACGTCGTGCACCACGAGGACATCGCGACCTTCGCCGCCTGGGCGGCCGCCGAGGGGCTGCCCGTCATCGCGATCGACAACGTCGACGGGGCCGTGCCGGTGGACCGCGCCGACCTGCCGCGCTCGTGCGTGCTCCTCTTCGGTCAGGAGGGGCCAGGGCTGTCGCCGGAGGCACTGGCTGCCGCCTCCGGTCACATCGAGATCACGCAGTACGGCTCGACCCGCTCGATCAACGCGAGTGCCGCCGCCGCCGTCATCATGTACGAGTGGTGTCGTCGCCACGCGGAGTGAGCACGAGGAGCGGTCGTACCTGCTCCGTCAGGCCGGATCGATGCCGAAGAGGTGCCGCGAGATCGCGCTGACGTCGCGGTCGAGGCCGTCCATGCGCCGGCTCAGACCGTGCACCTCCTTCCGGAGATCCCCGATCTCGGCTTTCACGCCGACGATCTCGCCCTTGATCCCGCCGATCTCGCCCTTGATCCCGCCGATCTCGCCCTTGATCCCACCGATCTCGCCCTTGATCCCACCGATCTCGGTGTGGATCCCGCCGATCTCCGTGCGGACCGTGCCGATCTCCGTCTTGATGATCCTCACGAACATCGTCGCCATGAGCGTGATCGTGGCGTACATGCCCGAGGCGAGAACCCCGATCGTCGTCCATACCTGCGCGTCGTTCATCCCCAGCATCCCTTCAGTGTCGCTCCATGCTGGACCGGAGCGACAGAGTGGCGGGGCGCTGTATTCCGCTGTGCCCGGCGGCGGGGGATAAGTCGTTCTTCGGGTCGACTGTGGAGGAGCTACGCCGACGCGGCGAGCCATCGCCCGGAGCGCACTCGCCACCCCAGCGTCGCCAGCCGTGCGAGCAGGTACACCCCGAAGAACGCGACGGCGAGCCACACGAGGCCGGCGGTGCCGTCGACCCCCGTCGCGGCGATGATCGCCAGGGTGGGCAGGAACGGCACGAGGTTCAGACCGCCCGCGATCGCCAGGTACCGGGCGTCGTTCGCTCCCATGAGCACTCCGTCCAGCACGAACACCACGCCCGCGACCGGCTGCGCCACCGCGAGCACGATCAGGGCCGGCTGCACCACCTCTGCCACGCCCTGATCGCCGGTGAAGACGATGCCGAGCACCCCGGAGAGGGCGGCGATGACGGCGCCGACCACGACGCCGAACCACGCTCCCCACGCGACCGTCCGCGCCAGCACTCGGCGCACCTGCTCCTCGTCACCGGCACCCAGCTCCTTGCCGATCAGCGCCTGCGCGGCGATCGCGAGCGCGTCGAGGGCGAAGGCCGCCGCCGAGAAGATGGTGAACACGATCTGCCACCCGGCGAGCTCCTCCGTGCCGATCCCGGTCGCCACGGCCACGGTCGCGAGCAGGGCGACGCGCAGGCTCACGGTGCGGAGGAACAGCCAGCCGCCCGACGTCGCGGTGTGGCGCAGGCCCTCCCGCTGGGCGCGCAACGAGGCGCTGTGCCGGGTCGCCAGACGCCGGACCACGAGCGCGTACGCCGCGACCATGCCCCATTGCGCCGTCACCGTACCTGCCGCGGAGCCGGCGATGCCCCAGCCGAGGCCGTAGATGAAGAGCCAGTTCAGCAGGGCGTTCGCCGCGAAGCCGAGCCCCGCGATCCACAGTGGGGTCATGGTGTCCTGCATCCCGCGCAGCAGCCCGGTGGCGGCGAACACGATGAGCATCGCCGGGAGCCCCCACATTGAGATCACGAGGTACTCGTTCGCCTGTGCCGCGACCTCCGCGCTCGCGCCGAACAGGGAGACGAGCCAGGGCGACGAGACGGCGCCGACGACGGCGAGCACGGCACCAAGGCCGAGCGCGAGCCACATGCCGTTGATCCCGACCGAGACCGCCTCTCC
Source organism: Microbacterium sp. ER1 (assembly GCF_023383675.1). Classification (NCBI taxonomy): domain Bacteria; kingdom Bacillati; phylum Actinomycetota; class Actinomycetes; order Micrococcales; family Microbacteriaceae; genus Microbacterium; species Microbacterium sp. ER1. The sequence goes on along the minus strand of NZ_QCXO01000129.1, from coordinate 56,081 downwards.
CGGACGCCCGGACCCGAACCGACGCGCGACCGCCGGGGTCGTGGAGTACGCGAGGAACACCATGAGGCCGACGATCGTCTGCAGCACGGCTCCGGCGATGCCGAGCCCGGCGAGGGGGACGGTGCCGAGATGGCCGACGAGGGCGGCGTCGACGATGAGGAAGGCCGGCTCCGCGATGAGCGCACCGAGCGCGGGGACCGCCAGGCGCAGGATCTCGCGGTTCAGGGAGGTGCGGGCGGCCATCCTCCGAGCCTATGACCTGTCGTCGACACCCGAGACCTCCGGCCTCGACCGGACCTAGGGTGAAGGAGGAGCTCCGAGCGGACGGAGGCGCACCATGACGGATCCCCGGGAGGCGGCCGCGCGCTATCGAGCGCGGCAGCAGCAGGGCGGCAGTGTTGAAGACGACAGCGAAACCGGCACCCCGTCCGCGGCGGCGGCGGTCGATAGAGCCGCCTTCGTCGAATCCGCCATCCAGGTCGCCATCCGTCGCGGCGACTTCGACGATCTGCCGGGAGCCGGGAAGCCGCTCGAAGGTCTCGGCGACCACCACGACCCGGACTGGTGGATCCGCCGGAAGATCGAGACCGAGGGCCTGACCGGGCTCGGCCCTCCCGCCATCCTCCTGCGCACGGAGGACCGCGAGCTCGACGGGCAGCTCGACCTCCTCGGTCGCGAGTCCGACGTGCGCGAGGTGCTCGAGGACTTCAACCGGCGTGTGCGCGAGGCCCGACGCCAGCTCCAGGGCGGACCTCCCGTCGTGACCCCGCTGCGCGACGTCGACGCCGAGGTCGTCGCGTGGGCGGAACGCCGGGCCGCGCGGACACCGCTGCCCGAGACGTCGCCGCGGCGCCGACGCTTCGGGCGCCGACGCCGGGACTGAGGTCTTCTGGACACCGTGGGGGACCCCGGCCATAGGCTGGAGCGCATGACCGACGTGCTTCCCGCGGGCCTCGCGCTCGACGACCTCAGCCCCGACATCCGCCCGCAGGACGACCTGTATCGCCACGTGAACGGCGCCTGGATCGCTCGCACCGAGATCCCCGGGGACAAGGCGCGCTGGGGCTCCTTCCATCTGCTGGCCGAGCAGGCCGAGAAGGACGTCCGTGCGATCGTCGAGGAGTCGCAGGAGGCGGAGGAGGGCACCCTCGCCCGCAAGATCGGCGACCTCTTCGCGAGCTTCATGGACACCGACCGCATCGCCGCCGCCGGCGTGACCCCGCTGGCCGAGACGTTCGCCGAGATCGACGCGATCGACGGCATCCCGGCCTTCCTGCGCACCGTGGGCACCTACGACCGGGAGGGCCGGGCGGCGGTGATCGGCCTCTACGTCGACGGCGACCCCGGGAACCCGGAGCGCTACCTCCCGGTGCTCGTGCAGGCCGGGCTCTCGCTGCCGGACGAGAGCTACTTCCGTCTCGACACCTTCGCGGAGACCCGCGCGGCGTACCGGGAGCACCTGGAGCGCCTGCTCTCGCTCGCCGGCGTGACCGATGCCGCGGCGCAGGCCGAGCGCTCCATCGCGCTGGAGACCGAGCTCGCCGGACACCACTGGGACAACGTGCGCAGCCGTGACGCGGTGGCGACCTACAACCTCAAGACGTGGGACGAGCTGCAGGAGCTCGCCGGCGTCGACCTCAGTCCGTGGCGCGAAGCCGTGACGCCGACGAACCCGCAGGCGTTCGACGAGGTCGTCGTCGCGCAGCCGAGCTTCTTCGAGGGGCTGGGCGCTCTGCTCACTCCCGAGCGGCTGGACGACTGGAAGGCCTGGCTGCGTGCGAAGGTCGTGCACGCGGCTGCGCCCTACCTCACCGACGAGCTCGTGCAGGAGAACTTCTCGTTCTACGGCACCCAGCTCACCGGCGTCCCCACGATCCGCGAACGCTGGAAGCGCGGCGTCTCCGTCACCGAAGGGGCCCTGGGCGAGGCGATCGGCAAGGTCTACGTCGAGCGGCACTACCCGCCGACGGCGAAGGCGGCCATGGACGAGCTCGTCGCGAACCTCGTCGAGGCCTATCGGCAGAGCATCGAGACCCTGGAGTGGATGACCGCGGAGACCCGGCAGCGGGCGCTGGCGAAGCTGGACGCGTTCACCCCGAAGATCGGCCACCCCGAGGTGTGGCGTGACTACTCGGCCCTCGTGATCGACCGGACCGATCTCCTCGGCAACGTGCGCCGCGCGGCGATCTTCGAGCACGACCGCAACATCGACAAGGTCGGGAAGCCGATCGACCGCACTGAGTGGCACATGCCGCCGCAGATGGTGAACGCGTACTACAACCCCTCGATGAACGAGATCGTCTTCCCCGCGGCCATCCTCCAGTACCCGTTCTTCGACGCCGGACGGGACGCGGCCGCGAACTACGGCGGGATCGGCGCGGTCATCGGGCATGAGATCGGCCACGGTTTCGACGATCAGGGCAGCCGATACGACGGCGAGGGGCGCCTGCAGGACTGGTGGACCGACGCGGATCGCGCGGCCTTCGAGGAGCGCACGAAGGCGCTCATCGCGCAGTACGACGCCCTCGTGCCGGAGGGACTGGACGCCGAGCATCACGTGAATGGCGCCCTCACCATCGGTGAGAACATCGGCGATCTCGGCGGCCTCGGGATCGCGCTGAAGGCGTACGAGCTGTCGCTGCGGGCCGATCCGTCGGTGCCGGAGCCCGTCGAAGGGCCGGTCATCGACGGCTACACCGGTGTGCAGCGGCTGCTCCTGTCCTGGGCGCAGGTGTGGCAGCAGAAGAGCCGCGAGGCCGAGACGCTGCGCCTGCTGACGATCGACCCGCACTCGCCCAACGAGTTCCGGTGCAACCAGATCGTCCGCAACATCGATGCGTTCTACGACGCCTTCGGCGTCACCGAGAAGGATGCCCTCTGGCTGCCGGAGTCGTCCCGTGTGACCATCTGGTGACGAACCTCCGGACTCTGTGAGGCACGCTCCGGCGGTGGGGTTACGATAGCCCTGCCGCCGGGCGCCCCTTCCCGGATGTGCAGTATCCCTCCCCCTCCTGAAGGACCACGCGTGGGTGCGACCGACCCTGGTGACGCGTTCCGGAACCCCTCGGCTCCCGGAGCGTCCGGGAGCGCGCCCGAGTCGTCCAGCGGTCGCCGTTCGCAGCGGCCGGGAGCCCGTCGGCTGCCGCGCCGCGTGGCCGTCGGCCGGCGGTCGTTCACGTCGACGCTGAAGGCCCTCGAGGGCCTCGCGAACTCCGGGGCGCAGGTGTCGGTGCATGTGGTCGACCTCGACTCCCATGTGCACGTGCTGGCGGGAGACGACCACGTCACCATGCCCGTCGCCGGGCTCGGTGTGGTCCCGCTGCTCATCGAGGTCGCGGCCGCGTTCGAGTCCGGCGCCCTCGACCCTCTCGAGATCGTGGAGCGCACGAGCGTCGAGGCCGTGGAGAGCTCCGGACTGTGGCGGCACCTGCGGGCCCCGGCCCTGCCGTTGGAAGATCTCGCCGTACTGGCCGCGACCGCCGGCGATCCGATCGCCGTGAACATCCTGCTGGAGAAGGTGGGGCACGACCGGGTGCGCGAGCGCATCGAGGGCTTGGGCCTGCGTCGCACCGCCCTGCTCGACCGGTTCCGCGACCGCCGCGGTCCGGACGACGCCCCGCAGGTCGCGGTGGGGTCGGCGCGCGAGCTGGCCGGGCTGTTCTCCGCGCTCGTGAACTCCCAGGTCGTGGATGCCGCCGTCAGCGCCCAGGTGTCGGAGTGGCTCAGCCTCAACCAGGACCTCAGTCTCGTGGCCGCCTCGACCGGGCTCGACCCCTTCGCACACGAGCACGACGCGCACGGCCTGCTGTTCGTGAACAAGACCGGCCGCGACCGGGGAGTGCGCGCTGAGGCGGGCGTGCTCGCGGGGCCGCGGGCCGGTGTCGCCTACTCGATGATCGTGTGCTTCGACGACCTGTCGATCAGCCACCGCCTCCGCGCGCACGACGCCTTCCGCGTGCTCGGCGTCGAGCTCATGGAGTACACGCACTGACCCCGCCTGACCCCGCGCAGGCATCCGCGCCGCATCAGGCTTCCAGAGTGACAACGAGCCTGACCTCCCGCGGTCGCCTGACCTCGCGTGTTCCCCTTCTCCCACGTCCCCGGAATCCCACACGCGAGCGCAGGCATCCGCGTGGCATCAGGCGTCGGGGTCGCACCCGGCCTGATGTCGCGCGAGCGCCTGGTCGAGGCCACGGGCGGCTAGCATCGGGGCATGCCTCATGCCTGGACCCCGCACCGCCGCGACGACGGCGAGCTGCTCGGCTGGATCCATCCGGAGGGCGAGGACTGGATCGCCGTCGATGTCCTCGGGCGCAGGGTCTTCGGCCCGGGCGAGTGGCTCGACGCGGAGGCCGCGCTGGAGGACCACGGCATCGCCTGGCTCGCCGATCCGTGGATGCTCGAGGGGGAGGGTGACCGCCCGCTGCGGGTGCGCATCCTCGAAGTGACGCCGGACGACGAGGGCACGCCGGGGCGCATCGTCGTGAAGGTCGACGACTTCGGGGACATGACCCGTCCCGCGACCGCGCAGTTCACCCTGCCGTGGCCGCTTCCCGCCCGGCTGCGGCCACCGCGTGCCGACGACCCGGATCCGCGCACGATCTCCCGCTGACCCTCCGCCGCAGGTCGCAGATCCGCCGTAGGTCGCACGTTCTGCGGGAATCTCTGCGATCTCGATGCAAATCAACGACCGCCGAACGGGTTAGCGCAGGGAGGGGTGCGGCTCCTCGGCGCGCCGTCGCGGGATGAACAGCGACAGGACCACGGCCAGGATGCCGGCGGCGATCGCGAGCCAGAAGCAGACCTCGAACGCGGCCCGTGTCGGCACGGCCACCCCGCCGACGTCCACGCTCATCGCCGCGAGCACCCCGCCCATCACGGCCGAGGCCGTCGAGGTGCCCACGGAGCGGAACAGCGCGTTGAGGCCGTTCGACGCCCCGGTCTCGTTCGCGGGCACGGACCGCATGATGATCATGGGCATCGCGGCGAAGGTGAACCCGATGCCGACGCCGATGAAGATGTTGGCGACGAAGATGTGCCACACCTCGGTCGACCACAGCAGTACGAAGACGTAGGCGAGCACGATCGCGATGGCCCCGACGGTGAAGAGCGGGCGCGGCCCCACGGTGCGCTCCAGCCACCCGGACAGCGGGGAGATCACCATCATGACCAGACCCGCCGGCATGATCACGAGCGACGCGGCCACCATGTCGAGCCCGAAGCCGGCGCCGCCCACCGCCGGCATCTCCAGCATCTGCGGGAACGTGACATTCGAGGCGAACAGGGCGAAGCCCATGCCGATGGCGGCGATGTTCGTGAAGAGCACGGCGGGCCGGGCCGCGACCCGGAGGTCGAGCAGCGGATCGTCCGTGCGCAGCTGGTACCAGCCCCACAGCAGCAGCACCGCCACGCCGCCGATCACGCAGACGAGGGTCAGCGGCGCCGTCCAGCCCCACTCGGCGCCGCGCGACACGAACAGCAGCAGGCCGGTGAGGCCGATGGCGAGTCCGATGGCCCCGAGCACGTCGAGGCGCCCGGGGGAGCGGAGCACGTCCTCCGGCACCACGGCGAGCACCAGCAGCAGCCCGAGGACTCCGAGGGCGGCGGCGAGCCAGAACAGCATGTGCCAGTCGGCGTTCTCGGCGAGCAGCGCGGCGACGGGCATGCCGATCGCCCCGGCGACGCCCATGGTGGCGCTCATCAGGGCCACCGCGGTGCCGAGGCGCTCGGGCGGCAGCACGTCGCGCATGATGGCGATGCCGAGGGGCACGACGCCGGTCACGGCCCCCTGGAGGGCGCGGCCGATGATGACGCCGACGATCGATCCGGAGAGCGCGGCGATGACCGATCCCACGATGAGGATCGCGAGGAGCGCGATGACCACCCGGCGTTTGCCGTACATGTCGCCGAGACGGCCGGAGATCGGGGTCGCGACGGCGGCCACGAGCAGGGTGATCGTCACCACCCAGGTGGTGTCCTCGCGCGAGGAGTTCAGCAGCTGCGGCAGCTCGGCCTGCAGCGGCACGACGAGGGTGAACATGAACGAGGAGCACAGGCCCGCGAACGCCAGCACCGCGATGATCGCCCACCGCGGAGGGGTACGGGAGAGGCGTTTCCTGGCTCTGTCGTCGTTCGCACCCACCGGCTCAGGCTATCGGCGTTCCCGGAGGGGAGGGGCCGATGTGGTTGCATGGCCGGATGACCGACGACTCCGCGCCCGCGCAGCACCCCGCCGACTCCGCGTACCACCGCCGGCTCCCGATCGGCGAGGTGCTCGACGCCTCGGCGCTCGCGGAGGGGCTGCCCTGGGCGTTCGAGAGTGTCACGATGCGGCCGCTCGAGCCGATGCTCGTGCCGGAGAAGCCCCGCGCCGGCGAGCACGACCCGGCCGCATGCGGCCACTGCGGTCCGAGCGTGCACACCATCTGGCACGACGACCTCTTGCAGGTGCGTGCCGGGTGGGACGTCGGCGGTCTGCCCTTCATCGGCGGGGTCGCGCCGCGCGAGCACTGGCTCCTGGAGAACGCGCCGCAGGACGTGCTCGCCGCCCTCGGGCCGCTGATGCAGCGCGTGTCCGAGGCGGTGAAGAGCATCCCCGGCGTCGCCCGCTGTCACTTCGGGCGCTGGAACGACGGCTCCGCGCACATGCACATGTGGGCGCTGGCCCGACCGGCCGGGATGATGCAGGGACGCGGCGCGGTGCTCGCGTTCTGGGACGGGATCCTGCCGCCGCTGCCGGCGGACATGGCCGAGGACCACCTCCGCATCGTCGCGGAGGCGCTCGCCGCGGGCGGGGGCGAGGCCTTCCCGTACCGGTGAGCCGGAGTCGGTTTCCGCGAACGGGCGGAGGAGGGGCAGACTGGGATCGTGCGAACCATCCGCGATCTCGACACCGTTGAACTCATCCTCGACGCCCAGAGCCTGCTCGACTCCATCCGGGGCCCGCAGCGCGTGGTGGACGCCGGGACCCTCCGTGCCCTGCAGCAGTCGGGCAACTACGTCGTCGGCTTCTTCGACGGCGAGGGCGACGAGGAGCGCATGGTCGGCGCCTCGATCGCCTTCTTCGGCGAACCGGCCCGCCGCGCCATGCACTCGCACATCACGGCTCTGCTGCCCGAGTACCGGGGGCGCGGATGGGGCCGTGAACTCAAGGAGCACCAGCGGCAGTGGGCGTTCTCCCGCGACGTCGGCCGCATCACCTGGACCTTCGACCCGCTGGTCGCCCGGAACGCGCACTTCTTCCTCACCGTCCTCGGCGCGCGCGCCACGGGCTACTCGGTGAACCGGTACGGCATCTTCGGCGGCGGCGACGCGGGCGACGAGAGCGACCGCCTCGACGTCGAGTGGGCGCTTGCGGACATCGCCAAGCCCCCGGCGGAGGACGCCGTCGTCGAGACGCTGGAGATCCCGGACGACATCGAGGGCATGCGGGAGTCCGACCCGGCGGCCGCGCACGAGTGGCGGCTGCGGCTGCGCGCGCAGATGGAGGGGCTGCTCGGCAGCGGCCTCCACATCGCGGGCTTCGAGACCGGCCGGGGCTACCTCTTCACCGCGTGATCGCCGGGGCCGTCACCGCACGCCCCGCATGAGCCGCAGCACGGGCTTCACGCTCAGCAGCAGGCCGATGCCGACGAGGATCGCGATGCCACCGAGGATCGAGAAGTACGGCACCTCGTTCTCCGGATCGTAGAACTTCACGAGCTCGCCCGAGATGGCGGTGCCGAGGGCGATCGACAGGAAGAACAGCGCGACCATCTGCGTGTGGAACACGGCCGGGGCGAGCTTCGTCGTCACCGACAGCCCCACGGGCGAGAGCAACAGCTCGGCCACCGTGAACACGAAGAGGATGCCGACGATCGCGAGCAGCGGCGTCGAGTTCGCACCGCCGCCGGAGAACGGCAGGAACAGCAGGAACGCGGAGCCCATGATGATCGCGGCCAGCCCGAACTTGACGGGGGTCGACGGCTGGCGCGTCCCCAGCTTCGTCCAGATGGCCGCGAAGACCCCGGACAGGATGATGATGAACACCGGGTTGATCGACTGCACCCACGACACCGGCATCTCCCACCCGAACAGATCGCGGTCGAGGCGCTTGTCGGAGTAGATCGTCAGCACCGTGAACTGTTGCTGGTACAGCGACCAGAACGCGACGCTGGTGAGGAACAGCGGCAGGAAGCCCCAGACACGCGAGCGCTCGGTGGCGTCGATACGGCGACTGCCGAGGATCACCGCGAAGTAGGCGACGGCGGCGACCACCGTGACCACGATCACGATGGTGGCGAGGTTGTCGGCCTGGATGACCCCGGTCAGCACGAGCACCGCGATGACGACGACCGCCCCGACGGCGATGCCGGCGACCAGCGGATAGCGCGAGCGGGGGAGCGGGTTCGGCACCGCGCGCGCGGAGGCGGGCAGGCCGCGGCGGCCGAACGAGTACTGCACGAGACCCAGGGTCATGCCGAGGGCGGCGAGGCCGAATCCCCAGTGGAAGCCCAGGGTCGACTGCAGCAGCCCGGTGAGGATCGGACCGAGGAACGCGCCCAGGTTGATGCCGAGGTAGAACAGCGAGAACCCGGCGTCGCGCCGCACGTCGTCCGGACGGTACAGCGTCCCCACGACCGACGTCGCGTTCGCCTTCAGGCCTCCCGAGCCGAGGGCCACGAGCACGAGTCCGACCCCCACGCCGACGAACCCCGGCAGGAGGGCGAGGGCGAGGTGGCCCGAGACGATGACGATGGCGCTGACGAACAGCACCCGCTCGGAGCCGAACAGCCGATCGGCGAGCCAGGCCCCGAGGATGGTGGACAGGTACACCGAGCCGCCGTACGCGCCGACGATCCCGCCCGCCACCGCCTCCGGAAGGCCGAGACCGCCATCGGCCACCGAGAAGTACAGGTAGATGAGCAGGATGCCCTGCATGCCGTAGAAGCTGAAGCGCTCCCACATCTCCACGCCGAAGATGTGCACGAGCGACCACGGCTGTCCGAAGAAGCGGGTGTCCTCGTCGCGGGAGGCGGGCGGCTGCGCGGTGGTGCTCATGCGTGGGACGGTACTCCTCCCGCGGGTCCCGCGGCCAGGGGTTGCGCTCCGGCCCCGGATAGAATGGGGGTGCCCGTGCTCACGGGCATTCTCCGCATCCGACCATTGGAGCCACCGTGGCCGAACAGTCCCGCCTCGACAAGGTCATCGCCCTCGCCCGCCACCGCGGTTTCGTGTTCCAGGCGGGTGAGATCTACGGCGGTTCCCGGTCGGCCTGGGACTACGGACCCCTCGGCACCGAGCTGAAGGAGAACATCCGGCGGCAGTGGTGGCAGACCTTCGTGCGCGGCCGCGGCGACATGGTCGGCCTCGACTCCAGCATCATCCTGCCGAAGCGCGTGTGGGAGGCCTCGGGCCACGTCGCGACCTTCACCGACCCGCTCGTCGAGTGCCTGCAGTGCCACAAGCGCTTCCGTGCCGACAACCTCATCGAGGACTTCGAGGCGCGCAAGGGTCGCAAGGCCGAGAACGGTCTCGCCGACATCCCCTGCCCGAACTGCGGCACCAAGGGGCAGTACACCGAGCCGAAGGCCTTCTCCGGTCTGGTGAAGACCTACCTCGGCGTCGTCGACGACGAGTCCGGCCTCTACTACCTGCGCCCCGAGACCGCGCAGGGCATCTTCGTGAACTTCTCGAACGTGCTCACCGCGAGCCGCAAGAAGCCGCCGTTCGGCATCGGCCAGGTCGGCAAGGCGTTCCGCAACGAGATCACCCCCGGCAACTTCATCTTCCGCACCCGCGAGTTCGAGCAGATGGAGATCGAGTTCTTCACGCCGCCCGCCGAGGCGCCGCAGTGGTTCGACCACTGGGTCGAGGCGTGCTGGAACTGGTTCATCGACCTCGGCATCGACCCGGAGAACATGCGGCAGTTCGACGTGCCGGAGGAGGACCGCGCGCACTACTCGGCCGGCACCATCGACGTCGAGTACCGCTTCGGCTTCGCGGGCAAGGAGTGGGGCGAGCTCATGGGCGTCGCCAACCGCACCGACTACGACCTCTCCAGCCACAGCGAGGCCTCCGGCCAGAGCCTGACGTACTTCGACCAGGCCACGGGCGAGCGCTACACGCCGTACGTGATCGAGCCGTCGTTCGGACTCACCCGCGCGATGATGGCCTTCCTCGTCGACGCGTACGTCGAGGAGCAGGTGCCCAACGCCAAGGGCGGCACCGACACCCGCACCGTGCTCAAGCTCGACCCGCGCCTGGCTCCGGTCAAGGCGGCGGTGCTCCCGCTGTCGCGCAACGAGAACCTGTCGCCGCTCGCCCGCGAGGTGGCCGACACACTCCGCGGTTCGTGGGCCGTCGACTTCGACGACGCCGGTGCGATCGGTCGTCGCTACCGCCGCCAGGACGAGATCGGCACGCCGTTCTGCGTCACGGTCGACTTCGACTCGCTCGACGACCGTGCCGTGACCGTGCGCGACCGCGACACGATGGCGCAGGAGCGCGTCCCGATCGATGAGCTGCACGCCTACCTGGCGGAGCGCCTCCGCGGCGCCTGACGTGACGGCACCGGGGGGAGCCGGCGCACGGGGAGAAGCCTCGCCCGTGCGTCCGGTCGCGGCCATCGTGCTCGGGGCGCTCGCGGTGTCGTGGATGATCCTCACGGTGCTCGACCTGCGGGAGAACGACGGCGCCGGGCCCATCATCGCGATGTTCGGCCTCCCGGCGCTCGCCGCCGCGGTCATCATCCAGATCGTGATGACGCGGCTGGGGGACCGGAAACGCGTGCCGAAGGCCGTGTTCTGGTGGGTGCTCGCGGTGCTCCCGCTGGGGACCCTGGCGGGCTTCGTCGTCGCGATCCTCCGCGACCCGGGCTACTTCGTCGCCGACGAAGGCCCCTGGATGCTCCTCTGGGTGCCGGTCTTCATCGTCGTGGGGCTGCTGCTCGGCGCCCTCGTCTGGTTCTTCTTCGTGTTCCCGCTCGTCTCGCTCGTGACGGTGATCCGCCTGATCGCGCGCGGGGAGGCGAAGCCCGGCGCCCTCATCATGCCGATCGTGCTGCTGAGCCTCGGCGTGCTGAGCATCGTGGGCGGACTCTCGATCGACACGGACAGCAGCGGCCGCGCGTCGTGGGGATCGATCATCGCCGCGTTCCTCGGCCTCCCTGGGAACTACGAGGTGATCTGGGAGCCCGGCCTCTGGATCGTCCGCGGCATCGTCCTCGCGATCGTCCTCCTCTTCGCCCTCCCCGCCGCCCACTCCAGCCTCTCCTCACTCTCCTCCCTCCCTCGCAGTCGCCGTTGACGCCGAGACCCCGGGTTCTCGCCGAGACCCCGGGGCGCGGGCGGGGGTACGTCGGGGTCTCGCCGGGAAGGCGGGGTCTGGCGGGCGTGGAGTGACCCTGCTATGGTCGCTCCTCGTGGGTACTCTGATTCGCTAGATCGGGACGCCGCGTCGAGAGCTCTTCTCCGCGGTGGGTCCTGAGCGAACGCGCCCGACTCCGGGTGCGGTCGAGGTTCCTGTTCCCCGCGTCATCGACGCAGATCCCGGCGGTGCGCGTGCGCCGCTGGAGAGGATCCCTCATGTTCCCTGTACTCTCGACCCCTTCCGACTCCTCGGCCCGCGCTCATCGCGAGTGCGCGCTACAGGCCGCCTCCGTCCGATTCGCCGACCGACTCGTGCTGGACCGGATCGACCTCGTCGTCGGCCCCGCCGACCGCCTCGCCGTCATCGGGGACAACGGCGCCGGGAAGTCGACGCTGCTCGATCTGCTCGCCGGTGTTCTCGCGCCGACGGCCGGGGAGGTGCGGCTCGACCTTCCCGGCGGGATCGCGCATGCCCGGCAGAACCCGGTGTTCGCGGACGGAGCGACGGTGACTGACGCCATCGACGAGCTCCTCGGCGACCTCCGCGCGCTGGAGCACGACCTCGCCCGTGCGTACGACCTCCTCGCCGCCGCGACCCCTTCCGAGCGTGCGCAGCAGATGGCCGCCGTGGCCCTGTTGCAGGACCGTTTCGAGTCCCGCGGCGGATACGAGGTGGACCGTCGCATCGACACCGCCCTCGAACAGCTCGGGGTGGGCGGGCTGGACCGCGGGCGATCGGTGGCCGCGCTGTCGGGCGGAGAGCGGGCGCGGCTCGCTCTCGCGGTCGCCCTCTCTTCCGGAGCCGAGCTCCTGCTCCTCGACGAGCCCACGAACGACCTCGACGACCGGGCGCTGACCTGGCTCGAGGACCGTCTCGCGGCGCATCGGGGAGCGCTGGTGGTCGTGACGCACGACCGTGACTTCCTGGACCGTTTCGCGACGGCCGTCGTGCAGGTGGAGGACGGTCGGATCCGTCGCTACGGCGATGGTTACGCCGGGTTCCTGCGGGCGCGCGAGGCCGAACGCCGGGCGGCGGTCGCGCGCCACGAGGAGTGGAAGGCCGAGGTCGCACGCACCGAGGCCCTGCTCGCCGCCAACGCGTTCCGGCTGCAGGCGATCCCGCGGAAGCTCGAACTCGACGGTTTCGGTCACGGCGCGTTCCGGGCGCGGAGCCGCGACCACGGTGCCGTCGGGCGCATCCGCATGGCGAAGGAGAGGCTGTCGCGGCTGCGGGAGAACCCGTGCCCGGCGCCGCCCGAGCCCCTGCGATTCACGGTCGCGGCAGAGGGTCCGGAGTCGCTCGGCGGGCCGCTCCTGACGCTCGATGCCGTCTCCGTCCGCGAACCGGGACGACGGCTCGCCGTGTCGCCGTGGACGATCGAGGCCGGTTCGCGGTGGCTCGTGACCGGGCCGAACGGAGCCGGGAAGACGACACTCCTCCGTCTCCTCGCCGGCGAGCTCCTCCCCGCATCCGGGACGCTCGTCCGCGGGGACCGGACGCGGATCGCGTTCCTCCGGCAGGAGGTCGACACGCGCCTGCGGGGTTCCGCCGTCGAGGTCTTCGCAGCTCGGACCGGGACGCCGCCGGCGGACGCGCAGGACGCTCTCCTGGCTCATGGACTCTTCCGCGGGTCGGAGGTGGACCGCGACGTGCGGGCTCTCTCCGTCGGGCAGCGTCGGCGGCTGGATCTCGCGGTCGCCCTGTCGTCGCCATTCGATCTGCTGCTGCTCGATGAGCCGACGAACCATCTCGATCCCGAGCTCGTGGAGCAGCTCGAGCACGCTCTCGCGGACCACCCCGCCGCCGTCGTCACGGTGACGCACGATCGGCGGTGGCGTCGTCACGCGGCGGACGCACAGCGCGTGCAGGTTGACGAGGGGGTGGCTACCACCTGAGACCCCGCCTTCCCGCCGAAACCCCGGGCTCCGCACGTCCGCCCCCCGGGGTTTCGGCGGGAACCCGGGGTCTCGGCGACAAGACGAGAGCTACGACGTGACGGTCAGCTGCATGTGCGCATCGCCGCCGGACTCCACCCAGGCGCGCGAACGCTCGAGGATTCCGCGCAGCACGACGAGGTCGACCTCGTCGAGGTCCTTGAGGTAGAGGCAGCCCACCCCCGTCGTGTGCGGGCCGAGCGCGCCGAGAGCCTCCGCGTGGGCGTCCACCCCGTCGAGGAGGTAGATCGTGGTCGCGGCCTTCCGGGGGGCGAAGCTCAGAATGCCGCTGTCGCCCTCCGTCCCGGTGGGGTAGCGGTAGTGGCAGGAGCCGAACCCGATGATCGACCCCCAGGTCTGCGGCTCGCGCCCGGTGATGTCCTGCAGGAGAGCGGTCAGCGTCTCCGCATCACGGCGACGCACGGCCGGGGAGGAGCGGGCGATCAGGTCCGCGACGTCGTCCCCGGTCGGCTGCACTACTTCGCCGCCTTCGCCGCGGCCTTCATCGCCTTCTTGTACTCGCGCACCTTCGTCAGCGACTCCGGCGACACGATGTCGGCGACGCTGCGGTACGACCCGTCCTCGCCGTAGGGCGCCGAAGCCTCCCGCCAGCCCTCGCCGGTGAACCCGTACTGCTTGCCGAGGAGGGCGAGGAAGATCTTCGCCTTCTGCTCACCGAAGCCGGGAAGGGCCTTGAGCCGCTTGAGCACCTCGACGCCGCTCGGCTGGGTCCCTGAGCCTGTCGACGGGCGCGTCCACAGGGCCGCGGCATCCCCGTCCCAGTCGTCGACGAGCGCCTGGCACAGGGTCTGCACCCGCGTCGCCATGGAGCCGGGGAACCGGTGCACCGCGGGGGTCTGGCGGAAGGCCTCCAGGAACTCCTCGGGTGCCATGCCCGCGATCGCCGCAGCATCCGCGGCTCCCGTCCGCTGCTCGATCTTGAGCGGTCCGGTGAACGCGGTCTCCATGGGGATCTGCTGGTCCAGCAGCATGCCGATCAGCAGAGCCGTCGGGTTCTCGGTCAGCAGGGCGTCGGCGGCGGTGTCTCCGGTGATGTGAAGGGCCATGCCTCCAGTCTCCCACCCCGCCGGATCAGGCTGTGGCGGCGTCTTCGACCGTGTCCGCGGCAGGGGTGATCCCGTACAGCGTCGACAGCGCGGCGGCGAACTCGTCCGCGCGACCGGCGGCGGCGAGCTCATGAGCCCGCACGGTCGGCGTGTGCAACAGCACGCCCGAGAGGTGCCGCAGCGCCTGCTCGACCTTGCCGTCCTCGTCGCCACGGGCACGGGCGCGGTCGATCTCGCGCTCCAGCAGCTCGAAGATGTGCGAGCGGAAGGCGACGACCGACGGGGTCACGCTCTGGCGGGCACCGACCACGTGGAAGGTCTCCGCGGCTTCGCGGACGACGCTCCGGGCGGCATCCGTCGCCTGCAGCTCCTCCAGCGGGGCGTGCAGGCGGATGGTCTCCAGGTCGAGCAGCGCGACGCCCTCCAGCGCAGCCACGGCCGGGTCGACGTTCCGCGGCATGCCGAGGTCGACCACCAGCCGGCTCGGGACCCCGGTGGTGCCGCTGGTCGCGGCGACGGGGCAGCCCGCGGCGGCGAGGCCGACCGGCAGCTGCAGGTGCTCCGGGCCGAGCACGGGCTCGGTCGCGGTGGTGCAGGTGATCAGCAACGTGGAGTGCGCCGCCGTGCGCGCGTACTCCTCGGCCGGCACCGGGCGGATGTCGTGCTTGGCTGCGAAGATCTCGGCGCGGCCGGAGGGAGAGTAGACGGAGATGTCGACGGCGCCGCGCTCGCGCAGGGTCGCGAGGGTGACGGCCGCGTAGGCGCCCGTGCCGACCAGCAGCACGCGCTCGGCGGACCAGTCGGCGATGCGGCTATCAGCGAGCTCCAGTGCGAGACGCACGAGCGAGCGACCGGCGCGGCCCAGAGCGGTGACGTTCTTGACCTTGCGCTGCGCCTGGCTCGCGCGCTGGAACAGCCGCTCGAGCTCGGGGGAGGTGGTGCCGTCCTTGCGGGCCGACTTCAGCGCCCGACGGACCTGGCCGGCGATCTCACCCTCACCGGAGACGACCGACTCGAGGCCGGAGGCGACGGAGAAGAGGTGCTCGGCAACGCGGCGACCGGAGTGCACGGCGTAGGCGCCGTCGAGATCGGCAGCGGGGATTCCGGTCGCGGACTCGACCGCCTCGATGACGGCTTCCACGCCGATGGCGCCGGCCGCGGTCACCGGCTCGTCCATCTCCACGTACGCCTCGAAGCGGTTGCACGTCGCCAGGACCACGGCACCCTGCACGCACGGCGCCATGCCCACGATGGTGGGAGCGACGTCGTCGGGGGTGCGGCTCAGGCGTTCGAGCAGTTCGAAGGAGGCGGTCTTGTGACTCGCCGTCACACACAGCAGCACCCTTCGATTGTACCCGAGCATCCGAAGCCGGGACTCGGCTGCTCCCTATACGCCGGATGGGAGGATGGGGGCATGGCACTCTCCGACGCCCCGCTGCTGCGCGCCCTCACCGGCGACCGCCCCGCCACCGCTCCGGTCTGGTTCATGCGCCAGGCCGGCCGCTCCCTGCCCGAGTACCGGGAGCTGCGGGTCGGCACGAGGATGCTCGACGCCTGCCTCACCCCCGACCTCGCCGCCGAGATCACCCTCCAGCCGGTGCGACGGCACGGCGTCGACGCGGCGGTGTTCTTCAGCGATATCGTCATCCCGCTGCGTCTCGCCGGCGTGGAGGTCGAGATCGAGCCCGGCCGCGGCCCCGTCTTCGCGAACCCGGCGCGGACGGTCGCGGACGTCGACCGCATCACGGCCATCGACCCGGAGAGCCTGGACGGCAGCGCCATCGCGGAGGCCGTCGGCATCGTCGTCGCGGAGCTCGGCGACACTCCGGTCATCGGCTTCGCGGGGGCGCCCTTCACCCTCGCCGCGTACCTCGTCGAGGGCGGTCCGTCCAAGGAGCACCTGCGCGCCCGCGGCATGATGCATGCGGAGCCCGAGGCCTGGCACCGTCTCGCGGGCTGGCTGGCGCAGATCTCGCGGCGGTTCCTGGAGACGCAGCGCGATGCCGGCGCCGCGGTCGTGCAGCTCTTCGACAGCTGGGCGGGCTCCCTCAGCCCCGCCGACTACCGCACCTTCGTGGCGCCGCACTCCCGCACGGCTCTGGACGGCATCGGCGTCCCGACCATCCACTTCGGCGTCGGCACCGGGCCCTTCCTCGGCGACATGCGGCTCGACGGCATCGCGGACGGCGTGGGGGTCGACTGGCGGCTGCCCCTCGACGAGGCCGCCGCGATCCTCGGCCCCGACGTGTCGGTGCAGGGCAACATCGACCCCGCGTTCCTCGGCGCGCCGTGGCCGGTGCTCGAGGCGCATGTCCGCGACGTGCTCGAGCGCGGTCGCGCGGCCCGCGGGCACATCCTTAACCTCGGCCACGGCGTGCCCCCGGAGACCGACCCCGACCAGCTCACGCGCATCGTCGAGCTCGTGCACGCCGGCTGACCTCCGTTCGAATCGCCTGCTTTGCGGCATCTGCGGCCCAGATGCAGCCATTCACGCGATTCGAAGCGCGCGCGCCAGCCGCAGGTCCGACAGGCCGAAGCGCCCGGTGGGCAGTGCCGCGCGGATGCTGTCGTCGTCGAACGGTCGTGAGGGGCGGATGCCCTCCGGCGGCTCCGGCGCCCACGGTGCCGGCTCGCTCACACCCTCCGCGAGCATCCGCGCCTGCGCCTTCGCCACCAGGGGCACGACCATGGTCCACTCCGTGAGCTGCGCGAGCACCCGTAGGGCCCAGGTCGGCACCGGGAGGAAGGCGGGGCGGCGTCCGGCGACACGGGCGATCCGGCGGATGGCCTCTCCGAGCGTCACCTCGTCCGCCCCCATCACCGCGACCGTCCGCTCCGGGATCCGCCCCTCCAGCGCGGCCACCAGCACGTCCGCGGCATCCTCGACCGGGACCGGGCGGGCGGTGCGTTCGCGGTAGCCGACCGTCCAGAAGAAGGGGAGGGTGCGGACGGCGCGGGTCACGTGATCGACCATGTGATCGCCGGGGCCGTAGATCATCCCGGACTTCAGGATCGTGTGCGGCAGCACGGAGCCGCGGACGATCTCCTCGGCCTCCCACTTCGACTCGTGGTAGCCGGAGCCGCAGTCGGGACGGGCGCGGAGGAAGCTCACCATGACGAGGCGTCGGACACCGGCGCGGCGGGCGGCTTCGACGACGGCGGCCGTCCCCTCCACGTGCACGCGGCGGAAGGTCTGGTCGCCGATCTCCCGGTTGATCCCGGCGCAGTGGGCCACGGCGTCGCACCCGGCGAACGCTGCGGTCAGCGCATCGACGTCCGTGATGTCCGCGCCGGAGCGTCGGGAGATCACCACGGGCTCCTCCAGGCGATCGGCGAGGGCGCGGCCGACGAATCCACTGCCTCCGGTGATGGCGACCTTCATGGTGTTCTCCTTCGCTAATTAGCTATCTGGCGAAACGGTATCTAGCGAAGGTGCTATATTGCAAGCATGGCCGACAGCGCATCCGACATCTTCGCGGCGCTCGCCCATCCCACCCGGCGGCAGATCCTGCAGGACCTCAAGGAGGGGGAGCTCGCCGCCGGGGAGATCGCGTCGCGGTTCTCCGCGAGCGGACCGACCATCTCCCGGCACCTGAGCGTGCTGCGGCAGGCGGGCCTCGTCTCCGAGCGTCGCGACGCCAACCGCATCTTCTACTCGCTCGTCGGCGAACGCCTGGCCCTCTCCGTCGGCGACTTCCTCTCCACCGTCTGCCCCGAGCAGATCGTCCTCCGCGAGGTCCGCAAGCGCAGTCGGGCCTGACCTCCGTTCGAATCGCGCACCTGGCTGCATCCGCGGCGATTATCCGGCCAATCGGGCGATTCGAAGCACAGGGGCGGTGAAAGGATGGAGGCATGAGCCCTGAGCGCCCCGCACCCGCCGAACCGGCCGACCTGGCCGCCCGTGCCGCACAGAAGCACGTCGTCGTGGTGGGAGGCGGCGTCGGCGGACTGGTGGCCGCCCGTGAGTGCGCGAAGGTCGGCATGCGGGTGACGCTGCTCGAGGGGTCCGAGGCCCTGGGCGGCGTGATCCGCAGGGTCGCCCTGGACGGGGTCGTCGTCGACGCCGGGGCGGAGAGCTACGCGACGAAGGGCGGGCATGTCCGCGCCCTCGTGGACGACCTCGGCCTCTCCGACCGCGTCGTGACGCCGCAGGCGGGAGGGGCGTGGCTCGCCGGGCTCCCCGGCGGCGGCGCGGCTCCGCTTCCAGCCGGCGGCATACTCGGCATCCCCGGCAACCCGTTCCAGGACGACGTCCGCCGCATCATCGGCTGGTCCGGCGCCTGGCGGGCCTATCTCGACCGGGTGCGCCCGCCGCTCACGATCGGGCACCAGCTGAGCCTCGGCCGCCTCGTCGCCTCGCGTATGGGGGAGAAGGTGCGCGACCGCCTCGTCGCCCCCGTCACCACGGGCGTCTACTCGGCATCCCCGGAGGACGTGGACATCGATGTCGCCGCCCACGGGCTCAACGCCGCCCTCACCCGCGTCGGCTCCCTGTCCGGTGCGGTGCTGGCCCTCCGCGGAGAGGGTGCGTCGCGCGGCGCGAAGACACCCGGTGCCGCCGTCGAGGGGCTCGTCGGCGGCATGAGCGTGCTCGTCGACGCCCTCGCGGCCGACCTCGACGAACTCGGTGCGACCGTCCGTACTCGCGTCCGGGCCCGTCGCCTCACCACCGACGGCACCACCTGGCGCGTCGTGGTCGAGGAGCCCGCCGCGGACCAGCCGATCGAGGGGGAGGAGGCGACCCAGGAGGCGGAGCTCGTCGCCGACGCCGTGATCGTCGCGACCTCCGAGCACGGCGCGCGGGAGCTGCTCGCGGGCGCCGTACCCGCCCTCGCGGCCGCCGACGCCGCGCCCGCCCCCGAGATCGAGATCATCAGTCTGCTGCTCGACGCGCCCGCGCTGCGCACCCCGCCCCGCGGCACCGGCGTGCTCACCGTTCCGCACAGCCACACGGCGAAGGCGCTCACGCACTCCACGGCGAAGTGGTCGTGGGTGCGGGAGGCCGCGGGCGACCGCGAGGTGGTCCGCGTCTCCTTCGGTGCGCAGGGGGAACCGGCGGCCACCGCGGCGCTGGATGACGGGGCCGCGATCGACCTCGCCCGCCGGGAGGCCTCGGCGCTCCTGGGGGTCCCGCTGTCGCCCGCCCAGGTCGTGGCGGGTCACCGTGGGCGCTTCGTGCAGGCGCAGCCCGCGTCGATCATCGGCTCGGGGGAGCGGCGTGCCGCAGCGCGTCAGGCCGTGCGGGGCGTGCCAGGACTGGCTGCTGTGGGCGCCTGGCTCGCGGGCACGGGACTCGCGCAGGTCGTGCCCGACGCTGCGGAGGAGGCGGACCGCCTGCGCCGCGCTCTCCTCTGGGACTGAGCGTCCGCCGAGCACGCGCGAGTGCGCTCGACGCCTCTGTGTCAACCCTCTGATCGATTGATGCCGAAATCGGCATACGGCGTTACGCTGGGTACCTGATCGCGGTGGAGACGCGGGCGATCGGCGTCCCCCGGGACGGACCACAGCCGGAACAACGTGAGGAGACCCCATGAAGGGGAAGATCGGACTCGTCGTCGGACTCGGCGTCGGCTATGTGCTCGGCACCCGCGCAGGACGCGAGCGCTACGAGCAGATCAAGACGCAGTGGCTGAAGGTCTGGAACACCGACCCCGTGCAGGAGCGCGTCGACAAGGTCAAGGGCTTCGTCGGCGACAAGGCCGCCGCGGTCCCGGGAGCCGTCTGGACCGGTGCCGTGAAGATCGTGAAGTCGGTCACCGGGGACGGCACGCCCGGGCAGAAGCTCGATGCCGTCATCGCCTCCGGCAAGGACGCGGCCGAGGAGATCTCGGACGCCGCGGAGGACGCGGTCGACGAGGTCAAGGAGCGCGCCGTCGACGCCCAGAAGCCGTCTGCCTCGAAGCCGGCCGCGAAGAAGCCCGCCCCGCGGAAGTCCGGCGACTGACATGCCCCGCGGATATCGGGATCGCGCCGACGACAGCCTGCTGACGCTGCTCGGCGACCTGCCGGAGCTCGTCACGAATCTGGTCAAGGCCGAGATCGACGCGGCCAAGGCGTGGGTGTCGCGCACCGCGAAGGACGCGGGGGTCGGCTCCGTCTGGTTCCTCGTCGCGCTGTTCTTCCTGTTCTGGGCCGTGCCCGTGATCCTCGTCTTCGCGATCGCGGGACTGTCGTCGTGGTGGCCGGTGTGGCTGTCCGCGCTGGCGGTGTTCGGCATCCTCATCATCGCCGTGCTGCTGTTCGCACTGCTCGGCATCCTGAAGTTCCGCAAGGTGCTCCGTCGCCAGAACCCCGCACAAGCCGTGGCCGAAGACATCCGAATCGTGAAGGAGGCCGGCGATGAGCACCCCTGAGTCGCTGCCGCGCACCGCGGTCCCCGCGGGAATCGTCGATCCCGTCGCCTCCGCGCGCGCCGAGCTGAAGGCGGCCCTCGCCGCCATCGAGGTCAAGGGGAACATCCCGCGGCGCGTCGAGAAGGCGTCGGCGCGCGCCGCCGTCAAGGCGCGTGCGTTCGCGGACCGCAATCCGGCTGCCGCGATCGCCGCGACGGTCGGGATCGCCGCCGCCGTCGGCGGGGCCGTGTGGGCCATCGCCCGCGCCATCGCGCGCTGAGCCACCCCCCGCACCGCCCTCGGGCGGGGGCAGTATTCCCCTGATTAGCGGCGCCTCCGCAAAGGGGGCAGACTGGGATCATGTCCGACCTGCGCGAAGAGAACCCGTCCGGTTACACCCTCTGGGCCGTCTGGCGACGCAATCCTGACGCCCCCGTCACCGAGAACGATGCGACCGAGCTCGAGTCGATCGTCTCGCACGTCGAGGACTCCGGCGTCACCGTCCGCGGCTTCTACGACGTCTCCGGGCTCAAGGCCGACGCCGACCTCATGGTGTGGCTGCACGGCGCCACCGCCGAGGAGCTGCAGAAGGCTCTCCGCCGCCTGCGCCGCACCGAGATGCTGCGCTCGCTCCTCCCGGTGTGGAACGTCATGGGTGTCCACCGTGACGCGGAGTTCAACCGCGCGCACGTCCCCGGCTTCCTCCGCGGCATCGAGCCCAAGGACTGGCTCTGCCTCTACCCGTTCGTCCGCACGCCGGAGTGGTATCTCGCGCCGGAGAGCGAGCGTCGCGCGATGCTCGCTGATCACGGACGCAAGGGTGCGGCGTTCACCGGCGTCATCGCGAACACGGTGGCCTCCTTCGCCCTCGGCGACTACGAGTGGCTGCTGCCGCTGGAAGCCGACGAGCTGACCGACCTCGTCGACATGATGCGCGACCTCCGCTACACCGACGCCCGCATGTTCGTGAAGGAGGAGGTGCCCTTCTACACGGGGCGCCGCCTGCGCTTCGACGAGATCGCGGACGTGCTGCAGTAAGCGCCATGAGCACCCCCATCCGTCTCGGCACCCGCCGCAGCGCGCTCGCGCAGGCGCAGTCGGGTCACGTCGCCGCCGCGCTCGAGAAGGTCACCGGCCGCCGCGTCGAGCTCGTCCCGATCACCAGCGAGGGCGACACCAATCGCGCCTCGCTGTCGGAGATCGGCGGCCTCGGCATCTTCGCCACCCGTCTCCGTGAGGCCCTCCTCGACGGCGAGTGCGACTTCCTCGTGCACTCCCTCAAGGACCTCCCCACCGCGGTGCCGGAGTCGCTCGTCATCGCCGCGACGCCCCGACGGGAGGATGCCCGCGACGTCGTGCTCACCCGACACGGCATCCCGCTGCACGAGCTCCCGGCGGGGAGCGCCGTGGGTACCGGGTCGCCGCGACGTATCGCTCAGGTCCACCGCCGTGCGCCTCGCGCCCACGTCGTGGACATCCGCGGCAACGTCGACTCCCGCCTCGCGCGCGTCGCCTCCGGAGAGCTGGACGCCGTGATCCTCGCCGCCGCCGGCCTCTCGCGACTCGGCACGGATTCGCCGCTGCATCGGGAGGAGCTCGGCCTCGCGGAATGGCCGACCGCTCCCGGCCAGGGATCCCTGGCGGTCGAGACACGGGCGGACGCGCCGGAGGAGCTGCGCACGGCGCTGTCGGCGCTGGATCATCGGGAGACGCGGCTCGCGATCACCGTCGAGCGCGCCATCCTGGAGGGACTGGATGCCGGTTGTCAAGCCCCCATGGCGGCGCACGCCGTCGTCCAAGACTCCGAGATCCGCGTCAGGACGGTCGTCTACGCCCCGGACGGCGGTCGGCGGATCGGTCTGGACGTCACGGAAGCCCTGAACGGGGAGTATATTCATCGGAACGGCAGTGGCAATGGTGCGGATGCTGCCGATGGTGCAGACCCGATGCACGCAGCGCGTGAGCTCGGGCTCGCTGTTGCCCGTCGGCTGCTCGATCAAGGGGCGGCCGACCTCGTCCCTCAAGAGCAATCCGAATTGTCATGACCACTTCTGAAAGCAAGCAGGACCGACCGCTGGACGGCTGGCGCATCCTCGTGCCCCGTGGCGGCCCCTGGGGCGACAGCGTCGCCGCGAGCCTCCGCGCTCTCGGCGCCGTCCCCGTCGTCGCCCCGCTCATCAACTTCGCTCCGACCACGGATCAGGCGACCCTCGACCGTGCGCTGGAGCAGCTCGCGGCCGGCGAGTTCGACTGGCTGACCGTCACGAGCGCGACCACGGTGGACGTGCTGTTCGCCCACCGCGCCGTCGTGCCGAAGACCACGAAGATCGCGGCCGTGGGGGAGACGACGGCCGCGGCGCTGCAGGCCGTGGGCTACGAGGTGGCCCTGGTTCCCGAACAGGACAACTCCGCGCAGGGCATGGCGCAGCAGCTCATCGCTCTGGAGCACGAGCCGCGCCGCATCCTGGCGCTGCGCAGCGAGATCGCCAAGCCCGTCCTCAGCATCCTGCTGTCCGAAGCGGGACACGACGTGCACGGCGTCGTCGCCTATCGCACGGTCGGCGTTCCGGTGACGGAGCGCATCCGGCGCGACGTCGAGAACGGCCGGATCAACGCGATCCTCATCACCAGCGGTTCGGTGGCCGAGCAGGTGCGGGAGCAGTTCCCCGAGATCCCGGACGAGACGCTGCTCGCGGCGATCGGCCCGCGGACGGCGAAGGACGCCGAGCGCGCCGGCCTGCCCGTCTCGGTGGTCGCCGATCGGCAGACCATCGATGCGCTGATCGAGGCCGTGTCGCAGTTCACCCTTCCGCATGCGGCAGACGAGTTCGCGCCGTGAGCTTCCCCGACATCCGCCTGCGCCGACTGCGTCAGTCGCGCGCCGTCCGCGACCTCGTGCGCGAGACCTCTCTCGAGCCGCGTCAGCTCGTGCTCCCGCTCTTCGTCCGCGAAGGGATCAGCGAGCCGGTCGCCATCGGGTCGATGCCCGGCGTCGCCCAGCACTCGATCGACTCGCTGCGTTCCGCGGCCGTGGAGGCCGCGGAGGCCGGGATCGGCGGGGTCATGCTGTTCGGCGTTCCCGCCGTGCGCGACGCCCGGGGCTCCGGCGCGGACGACCCGCAGGGCATCCTGAACGTCGCCACCGAGGCGCTGGCGGCCGAGGTCGGCGACGCGCTCGTCGTGCAGACCGACCTCTGCCTCGACGAGTTCACCGATCACGGGCACTGCGGCGTCCTCGCCGCCGACGGCTCGGTGGACAACGACGCGACCCTGGAGCGATACGCCTCGATGGCCCTCGCCCAGGCGCGCGCGGGATCGCAGCTGCTGGGGCTGTCCGGGATGATGGACGGCCAGGTCGCCGTGATCCGTCAGGCGCTCGACGCCGAGGGCTTCACCGACACCCTGATCCTGGCGTATGCCGCGAAGTACGCGAGCGCGTTCTACGGCCCGTTCCGCGAAGCCGTGGACTCGCAGCTCCAGGGAGACCGCCGCACGTATCAGCTCGACCCCGGCAACCGTCGCGAGGGCGTGCGGGAGGCGCTGGTCGACGAGGACGAGGGCGCGGACATCGTCATGGTGAAGCCGGCGATGGCCTTCCTCGACGTGCTGCGCGAGGTCCGCGACGCCGTGACCGTCCCGGTCTGGGCGTACCAGGTGTCGGGCGAGTACGCGATGATCGAGGCCGCCGCCGCGAACGGGTGGATCGATCGGCGCGCCGCGGTCCTCGAGTCGCTGCTGTCGATCCGCCGGGCAGGCGCCGACGCGGTGCTCACGTACTGGGCCACCGAAGCGGCCCGCTGGTTGCGCGGCTGACCCTTCGTCGGCCGCGGCCTCGGAAGGGCAGGCGGCGGGTTAGCCTGGAAGGGATGCCGGGAGAGCGCCGTGCATCACGGAGGAGCCTCGATGACCGACCGCAATGACGACCTTTTCTCTGCCGCCCGTGCGGTGATCCCCGGCGGGGTGAACTCTCCGGTGCGGGCCTACGGGTCGGTCGGCGGGACGCCGCGGTTCCTTGCCTCGGCGCGCGGCGCCACCGTGACCGACGCCGCGGGTCGCGAGTACGTCGACCTCGTCGCGTCCTGGGGTCCCGCACTGCTCGGACACGCGCAGCCCGAGGTCGTCGCCGCCGTGCAGGAGGCCGCCACCCGCGGGCTCTCCTTCGGCGCTCCGACCGAGGGGGAGGTCGAGCTCGCCGCGCTCATCGCCGACCGCGTCCGCTTCGGCGAGATCCGTCCCGTGGAGCGTGTCCGTCTCGTCTCGACGGGCACCGAGGCCACCATGACCGCGATCCGCCTCGCCCGCGGTGCGACCGGCCGCGATCTGCTCGTGAAGTTCGCCGGCCACTATCACGGCCACTCCGACGGCCTGCTCGCCGAGGCGGGCTCCGGGGTCGCCACGCTCGCGCTTCCCGGTTCGGCCGGCGTGCCCGCGCCGATCGCCGCGCAGACGCTCGTGATCCGCTACAACGACCCCGAGGCGCTCGCCGCCGTCTTCGCCGAGCACGGTCCCCGCATCGCGGCCGTCATCGTGGAGGCCTCGGCCGCGAACATGGGCGTGGTGCCCCCGCTCCCGGGATTCAACCGCCTCATCGCGGAGACCGCGCACGCCCACGGTGCTCTGATGATCCTCGACGAGGTCCTCACCGGCTTCCGGGTGCACCCGGCCGGCTTCTGGGGCCTCCAGGCGCAGGCCGGAGAGGACTACCTGCCCGACATCCTCACCTTCGGGAAAGTCGTCGGCGGCGGTATGCCGCTGGCGGCTCTCGGTGGCCGTGCCGAGGTCATGGACCTCCTGGCGCCCGTCGGCCCCGTCTACCAGGCGGGGACGCTCTCCGGGAATCCGCTGTCCGTGGCCGCGGGCCTGGCCACGCTCCGCCTCGCGACGCCGGAGGTCTACGCGACCGTCGACGCCGCAGCCGCTCGGGTCTCGTCGGCTCTCGACCGCGCGCTCGCCGAGGCCGGAGTGACCCACGCCCTCGCCTCCGCCGGCAACCTCTTCAGCGCCTCGTTCCGCGCCTCCGCCCCGCGCGACTACGCCGAGGCGCAGGCGCAGGAGTCGTTCCGGTACGCGGCGTTCTTCCACGCGATGCGCGAGCACGGCGTCGCGCTGCCGCCGAGCGTCTTCGAGGCCTGGTTCCTCACCGCCGCGCACGGCGAGGACGAGCTCGAGCGGATCGAGGAAGCCCTGCCGCACGCCGCTCAGGCCGCCCAGACCGCGCGCCCCTGATCGCTGCCCCGCTGCTCGTTCGCGTGACTCGTTCGCGTGAGAACAGGCAGCCGCGCGGGGGCAGGCACCCTTGGACACCGTTGCCTGATCTCCCGCGAACGCCTGCAGGCCCGAAGCCCTTCGGCATCAGGCCTTCGCGCGGAGCCAGGCTTACGCCCGCGGCAGCGCCTGTTCGTGCGTGGGAGCCTGTCCTCGCGAAGGAGTCGTGAGGGCAGGACTGAGGGATTCCGACAAGGGATCGTTGCGTTCCTGTGAGCAACTTCCAGCCAACCGGGAGGACGGCGCTGGCAGACTGGGGGCATGGTGACGTTGTTGCTGGACCAGACGCAACTCGAGGTCGTGCTCTCGCCCATCGAACGTGCCGCCACCTTCCACCGCGAGAACGTCCGCATCGTGCGCGACACGATCACCAAGGTCCAGCTGACAGACGACGCCTGGACCTGGCTCCGCGGCGTCCCGAATCCGGGTACCCACATCCCGGGCGTGCTGGCCGCCGGAAGCTGGAAGGCCGCGGGGAGCCTCGACTTCGTGCTGATCCGCCGTCGACGTCCGAGCGTGGTCGTCGATCTCGAGGGCGATCCGCAGTACAACCGTCTGATCCTGACCACACGGCACGGCCTGGCGCTGACGCAGGCGCTGCGCCTCCCGGTGTCCGAGGAGCCCACGACGGTCGAGGAGATCGTCGCCACGGCTCCGACCCCGGTGTCGAAGGGCAGTCGGCGCCCGGTCATCCGACCACGTCCGGCCTGATCCCGGATGCAGAACGCCCTCCCGGTCGACCGGGAGGGCGTTCTGCTGCGGGGGCTCAGCCGTGGTGCTCGTCGTCGTGGTGCTCGTCGCCACGGTCGTCCGCGGGGGCGTGCTGCTCCGCCGGGGTCTCCGTATCGACTGCGGACTCGTCGCTCGCGATCTCGTCCTGCGGAGCCCCGTCGCCGGACGACGTCTCCTCCGCCGGAGCGAGCGGGTAGTCGCGCGGCTCGTCCTCGTAGTAGGCGCGTGCGGCGGCGGCCAGCATCGAGCTCACGGCGGCCGATCGCGGGTCGTCGTCGGACCCAGGAGAGGCGTCCTCGCCCTGCGCTGCGGCCTCGGCGGTGTCCTCGGACGGCGCGATCTCATCGTCCGCCGACGAGGCGTCCAGACCGGTGAAGAACTCCACGCCCGCGGGCTCCTCGCCACCGGAGGCGCTGTCGGGCGCGTCGGTGCTCGTGCTGTCGGCCGGTGCATCGGCAGCGGAGCCGACGGCCTCGGCGGGGGGCTCGTCGGTCGTCGACGGCGACTCGGACGCGGGCTCGGGCTCGGACTCGGCCTCGGTCTCGCCGGGAGCGTCCTTCGCCGCCGGCTGCGCGGATGACTCGGTCTCCGCGTCTGCGGACGCGGCTGCGAACAGGGCGGCGAAGGACCGCCGCGGAGACTCGGCGACGGGCGCGGGCGCACCGAAGAGGATGTCGTCGAACGACGGCGAGTTCTCGGCCTCCGCGTCGGTATCCGCATCCGCGGGCTGCGCGTCTGCGGTCGCGTCGACCACGGGCAGGATCCGGGTCGCGTCGTCGTCGGCGGAGACGACGGGAAGGGCCCGGGTCGCATCCTCGTCCGCGGTGGCATCCGCCTCGTCGGTCGGAGCGGTGTCGTCGGCGATCGTCTCGGCGGTGACAGGGCCCGTGGCCTGAGGCGTCAGGTCGTCGGCGAGCGCGGCGGTGCCGCCGGCTGCGAGAGCCGCAGCGGCGGTCCCTGCGGCTTCATCCGTCGACGGGCCGTCCGTCGGAGACTCCTCTGCCGGAGCCTCAGCGGCGGTCGCGGACTCGGGATCCTCCTCGGCGGGAGCCTCCGTCTGATCGAGCGCCGGGGCGGTGTCGAAGCGGCCGCCCCGCATGAGGTCGATGAAGACGTCCTCCAGCGTCGGGCCGCGCTGCACGAGCGTGCTGAGAGCGATACCGGCGTCCGCAGCGACGGCGCCGACGCGGCTGGCGTCGGTCCCGCGCACGGTCAGCCCGGAGCGGAGCACCTCGATGTCGAACCCGGCGGCGACCAGCGCGGTCGTGAGGCCGGGGCGATCGGCCGAGTCGACGACCACGGAGCCGCCGGCCGGATCGGCCAGCGTCTCGATGCCGCTCGACAGCACGAGGCGTCCCTTGGAGAGCACGAGCACGTGGTCGGCGACCTGCTCGATCTCGCTGAGCACGTGGGAGGAAACCAGCACGGTGCGCCCTTCGTCGGCGAGGCGACGCATCAGCAGCCGCATCCAGCGGATGCCCTCCGGGTCGAGGCCGTTCGCCGGCTCGTCGAAGACGAGGGCGCCGGGGTCGCCGAGGAGCGCGTGGGCGACGCTGAGGCGCTGGCGCATGCCGAGCGAGAACCCGCCGATGCGCGTGTCCGCCTCGCCCTCCAGGTCGACGAGGGAGATGACCTCGTCGACGCGGGCCAGGCGGATGCCGTTGGCCTTCGCGGCGATGGTGAGCTGACGGCTCGCCGTGCGGCGCGGCCGATAGGCCGTCTCCTCCAGCACGGCGCCGATCGTGCGCAGCGGCTGCCGCAGCTCCGCGTAGGCGGCCCCGCCGATCGTGGCGGTGCCGGACGTGGCGCGCACCTGGCCGAGCAGGATGCGCAGGGTCGTCGTCTTGCCGGCACCGTTGGGGCCGAGGAAGGCGGTGACGGCGCCGGGCTCGACACGGGCGGAGAAATCCGAGACGGCCGTCACCTCGTTGAAGCGCTTCGTCACATTCGTGAACTCGAGCACCTGTCCTTCGGGCATCCGGGACCTCTCGTTGCGATGAACAGTTCCTCCTATCCTGCCGGAAAACCGCCCCGGAACCCGCATTTCGTGCGGAATCCGGCCGCACGCGACGGGGTAGCCTGGCACCCGTGACCGATACCCCCGCCGCGCCCCGTGTCCTCATCCGCACCGAAGGAGCGCTCGGGCGGCTCACGCTCAACCGCCCCGAGGCGATCAATGCGCTCGATGAGGACATGATCGCGACCATCACGGAGGCGCTGGTGGCCTGGCGCGACGACTCCGACGTGCAGATCGTCCTCATCGACGGCGCGGGGGAGCGCGGCATGTGCGCGGGCGGCGACGTGCGTCGCCTGCACGGCCAGATCACGTCCGGCCATCCGGAGCAGTCTGCGGAGTTCTTCCGAGGCGAGTACGCGATGAACGCCATGATCGCGGAGTACCCGAAGCCCGTGGTCGCGCTCGCCGACGGGATCACGATGGGCGGCGGTATCGGTCTGGCAGGGCATGCCGCGATCCGCGTGGTCACCGAACGCTCGAAGCTCGCCATGCCGGAGACCCGGATCGGCTTCACGCCCGACGTCGGCGGCACCTGGCTGCTGGGGCAGGCGCCGGGACGGCTCGGCGAGTACCTCGGCCTCACCGGGGCCACGATGAACGGTGCCGACGCCGTATACGCGGGCTTCGCGGATCACTTCGTCCCCTCCGACCGCCTCGACGCGCTGCGCGAGGCGCTGGCCTACCGCGCCGACCCGACGAGTCCCAGCGAGATCGTCCTGCTCTTCGACGAGACGCCGGAGCCGTCCTCGCTTCCCGCCGCGCGGGGGTGGATCGACGATGCGTTCGCCGCCCCGACCGTGCCCGAGATCCTCGAGCGGCTCCGCGCGCTCGGCACCGAGGAAGCGGCGGCCGTCGCCGACCTGCTCGACGATCTGGCTCCGACGGGCCTCGTCGTGACGCTCGACGCCGTGCGGGAGGCCCGGGAGATGACCGGGCTCCGCGCCGCGCTGGAGGGCGAGTACCGCCGGGTGCTCTGGTTCGTGAACGAACACCCCGACCTGGTGGAGGGCATCCGCGCGCAGCTCGTCGACAAGGATCGCAACCCGCGGTGGCAGCCGGCCTCCCTCGCCGAGCTCGGCCCCGACGCCGGGGCGCCCGCCCGCGACTACGTTCCGCAGCCCGCGCTGTTCTGACGCGCGCCACAGTTCTTTAGGGGCGGCCATTGATCGCCTGCGTGCAGAAAGACGTGGGTGACACGGCACCGGTTCGCTGTGAGCGAAGGTCCTCCCGGAGGGGGATCCGAATGTCGCCGCTTCGTGGCACCCTGTCCTATGGCCGGTCGTCGGTCGGCATCCGTCTGCCGGGAGACCCGCCGCCTCCTCCTTCCGAGAAAGTACGCCTGTGCTGGGAAAACTCCTCCTCCGATATCTGTCACGCTACAAGTGGCTCCTCGTCGCCGTGCTGGTCTTCCAGTTCGCCAGCGCGGCCGCCACCCTCTACCTGCCGTACCTCAACGCCGACATCATCGACAAGGGCGTCGCGCAGGGCGACACCGCGTACATCTGGCGCACCGGCCTGTTCATGCTGGCCGTGTCATTCGGCCAGATCGTGGCCTCGGTCATCGCGACCTTCTTCGCCGCCCGCGCCGCGATGGGCGCCGGCCGTGACATCCGCGCCGACGTCTTCGGCAAGGTGAGCGGCTTCTCCGAGCGCGAGGTCTCGCAGTTCGGTGCCGGATCCCTCATCACCCGCAACACGAACGACGTGCAGCAGGTGCAGATGCTGGCGATGATGGGCGCGACCATGCTCGTCACCGCCCCGCTGCTCGCGATCGGCGGCATCATCTTCGCCGTGCGGACCAGCGCCGAGCTGAGCTGGCTGATCGCCGTCGCCGTCCCCGTGCTCCTCGTCCTCGCGGCGCTCGTCATCGGCCGGATGGTCCCGCTCTTCCGCAGCTACCAGGGCAAGCTCGACAACGTGAACCGCATCATGCGCGAGCAGCTCACCGGCGTCCGCGTGGTGCGGGCCTTCGTCCGGGAGCGCATCGAGGAGGAGCGCTTCCGCGGCGCGAACACCGACATCATGGTCGTCGGCCGCAAAGTCGGCTCGCTGTTCGTGCTGCTGTTCCCGCTCTTCATGCTCATCCTCAACGTGACGGTCGTCGCCGTCATCTGGTTCGGCGGCATCGAGGTCAACAACGGCACCGTGCAGGTGGGCACCTTGTTCGCCTTCATGCAGTACATCGGCCAGATCATGGGCGGCGTCATCATGGCCAGCTTCATGGCGATGATGATCCCGCGCGCCGCGGTCTCCGCCGAGCGCATCGGCGAGGTGCTGAACACGGAGTCCACGATGACCCGCCCGGTGGACGGCGTCACCGTCTTCCCGACCCCGGGTGCCGTCGCGTTCGACGACGTGGAGTTCACGTACCCCGGCGCCGACGCCCCCGTCCTCACCGGCATCAGCTTCGCCGCGGAGCCGGGCGAGACCGTCGCGATCGTCGGCTCCACCGGGTCGGGCAAGACCACGCTCGTCTCGCTCATCCCGCGCCTGTTCGACGTGTCCGGCGGGTCCGTGCACGTCGGCGGCGTAGACGTCCGCGAGGCCGACGTCGAGGCGCTGTGGGACAGCATCGGCCTGGTGCCGCAGCGTCCCTTCCTCTTCACCGGCACCGTCGCGTCCAACCTGCGCTACGGCCGCGAGGACGCCACCGACGAGGAGCTCTGGCACGCGCTGGAGATCGCCCAGGGTCGCGACTTCGTGGAGGAGATGCCGGACGGCCTCGACTCCCGCATCGCCCAGGGGGGCACGAACGTGTCCGGCGGTCAGCGCCAGCGCCTGGCGATCGCGCGGGCCATCGTGCACCGGCCGCAGGTGCTCGTGTTCGACGACTCCTTCTCCGCGCTCGACCTCACGACGGATGCCCGGCTGCGGCAGGCGCTGTGGCGCGAGCTCCCGCACGTGACGAAGATCGTGGTCGCGCAGCGCGTCTCCACGATCACCGACGCGGACCGCATCGTGGTCCTCGAGGGCGGCACCATGGTCGGCGTCGGCACCCATGAGGAGCTGCTGGAGACCAGCGAGACCTATCGCGAGATCGTCGAGTCGCAGCTGGGGGTGGACGCATGAGCGAGCAGGACCCTTCGACACGCTCAGGGAACCAGGGTCGGCGCCGTCGCGGACGGGGCGCGGCCGCCGCGCCCACGGTCGAGCGGGAGCTCACCGCCGAGGAGCAGTACGAGGCGGAGCTCGCCGAGCAGGCGCGGCAGAACTCCGGCGACTGGGACAGCGTCGCGCCGGGCAAGGCCGACAACTTCGGCCCGAGCTTCGCGCGGATGATCGGGCTGCTCAAGCCCTCCGCGGTGTGGTTCGTCTTCGTGTCGATCCTCGGTGCGATCGGGGTCGTGCTGACCGTCGCCGCCCCGAAGGTGCTCGCCGAGGCGACGAACATCGTCTATCGCGGCTTCATCTCGATCCAGCTCGGTCAGCCCACCGGCGACTTCCCCGGCTTCCCGGCCGGGACCCCGCAGGACGTCGTCGTCGACGCGCTGCGGGACGCCGGGCAGAACGACTTCGCCAACCAGGTGGGCGCGCTCGGCGACTTCCGGGTCGGCGACGGCATCGACTTCGACGCGCTGCGCTGGGTGATCGCCGCGGTTCTCGCGATCTACGTCGTGGCCGCGTTCCTCAGCTGGCTGCAGGGATACGTCATCAACGTCATCATGGTGCGCACCATGTGGCGGCTGCGCGAGGCCGTCGAGGCGAAGATCAACCGGCTCCCGCTGGCGTACTTCGACAAGGTGCAGCGCGGCGAGCTGATCTCGCGGGTGACGAACGACATCGACAACATCACCCAGACCATGCAGCAGTCGCTGTCGGGAGCACTGACCGCCGTGCTGACGGTGATCGGCGTGCTCGTGATGATGTTCTCGATCTCGTGGCAGCTCGCCCTCGTCGCCCTCGTGGCGCTTCCGCTCATGGGCGTGATCTTCGGCGTCATCGGACCGCGGTCGCAGAAGGCCTTCGGCACGCAGTGGCGCAAGGTCGGCCGGCTCAACGCGCGGGTCGAGGAGGCCTTCTCCGGCCACGCGCTGGTCAAGGTGTTCGGCCGCGAGCAGGACGCGCTGGACAAGTTCAAGGCCGAGAACGAGGAGCTCTTCCAGGCGAGCTTCAAGGCGCAGTTCCTCTCGGGCATCATCATGCCCGCGATGACCTTCGTCGGCAGCCTCACCTACGTCGGCATCGCGGTGCTCGGCGGGCTCATGGTCGCGAGCGGGCAGCTGCGGCTCGGCGACGTGCAGGCGTTCATTCAGTACTCGCAGCAGTTCACGCAGCCGCTGTCCGAGCTGGGCGGCATGGCCGCCGTCGTGCAGTCCGGCACCGCCTCGGCGGAGCGGGTGTTCGACCTGCTCGACGCCGATGAGCAGGAGGCCGACGCCCCCGACGCCCCTGCTCTCCGCGAAGGGGAGGGCGTGATCGAGTTCGAGAACGTCTCCTTCTCCTACTCGCCGGAGCGTCCGCTCATCACCGATCTGTCGTTCCGGGTGGAGCCGGGGCAGACCGTCGCGATCGTCGGACCCACGGGTGCCGGCAAGACGACGCTCGTGAACCTCATCATGCGGTTCTACGAACTCAGCGGCGGACGGATCACGCTGGACGGTCAGGACATCTCGACCATCACGCGTGACGACCTCCGGTCCCGCACCGGCATGGTGCTCCAGGACCCCTGGCTGTTCGCCGGGAGCATCCGCGAGAACATCCGCTACGGACGCTCGACCGCGACGGACGAGGAGGTGCTGGCCGCCGCGCGGGCGACCTACGTCGACCGCTTCGTGCACGCGCTTCCGGATGGGTACGACACCGTGCTCGACGAGGACGCGTCGAATGTCTCGGCCGGTGAGCGGCAGCTCATCACGATCGCCCGGGCGTTCGTGGCGCAGCCGTCGATCCTCATCCTTGACGAGGCCACCTCGGCGGTCGACACCCGCACCGAGCTGCTGCTGCAGAACGCCATGGCCGCGCTCCGACAGGGGCGCACCTCGTTCGTCATCGCGCACCGGCTGTCGACCATCCGCGACGCGGACCTCATCCTCGTGATGGAGCATGGCGACATCGTCGAGAAGGGCACGCACGACGAGCTCATCGCCGCGCAGGGCGCGTACTGGCGGCTGTACCAGTCGCAGTTCGAGCAGGCGGCGACCGACCTCGACGCGGAAGCGGCCCTGACCGGGTCGTCTCCGGTCGTGGTGACGGGAGAGGCCGACGCCGAGGCCCGCGCGGAGGAGCAGGCGGCCGATGCCGTGGCGGGTGCCGCCGTCGGTGCCCAGCTTCCCGGAGCGGAGGCGGCCGCCGCGCAGGCGCTCCTCGACGACGGGGCGGACGGCGCGTCGCCTCGTCCCTGATCGTCATCGCCCTGACGCCCCGCTCCGGACTCGGAGCGGGGCGTCAGTCGTCAGGAGCGGTCCGCGTCGATGCCGAACAGCTCGAGGGGATGGGTGAGGCGCCACCACGGGCTCGGGCCGTCCATGTCTTCGGCGAGGACGAGTGCGGTCTCGGTGGTGTCGATGGGGCCGGCCGTGGTGAGGGTGCCGACGTCGCCGTCCGCCTCGCGCTGCTCGCCGAGATCGAACACAGCCGTCGCGGTCGCGCTCGCCCCGTTCCACAGCACCACATCCGCGTCCTCACCGGTCACGACGTCGACCTCCTCGCCCCAGGCGGTGCGGACGCGTCCGACCACCGTCCCGGCGGGAACGGCGGGGCCCTGCGCCTGCAGCGCCGCCTCGGTTTGCGCGAAGAGGGCTCGGGTGAGGGCGAGACGCGCCTCGTCGTCCTCCTGGTTCAGCGCCGCGGCGTAGAGGCGGACCGTCGAGTCCCCCACGGAGACGTCCTTCGCCGTCAGCAGGTTCCAGCCGACGAGTGTGCCGGTCTTGATGCCGACGACCCCCGGGTCCGCGAGCATGCCGTTCGTGTTCTCCACCGTGCCGGCCCCCGGCAGCTCGACCGACCGGGTGCCCACGATCTCCGCGAACACGGGATTCTGCATCGCGAGCTCGCCGAGAGCCACGAGCGCCTCCGGGGTGGCGACGTTGCGCGCGTCGAATCCGGACGGCGTGACCACGGTGATCCCGGAGAGCCCGCGCTCGCCGAGCCAGACCTCGGCGGCGGCCGCGAACTCCCGATCGGAGCCCCAGATCTCCGCGGCGAGCCGATCGATGTAGTTGTTGGCCGAACCGAGCAGGGTGCCCTGCAGGAGCTGGTACTCGGTCAGCACCCCGCCCACGGGGACATCCAGCGCGGACTGATTCGAGATCCGGTAGTCCCAGTACCGGATGCTGTCGGCGTAGGTGAAGGAGAACTCGGGGCCCTGCTCCCCGGGGGCGAGGGGCAGGCGGTCGAGCACCATGAGCGTGCTGACGACCTTGGTGATGCTCGCGATGCTGACCGGGGCGGTCGTGGACGCGGCCGTGGTCATCCCGGCGATGCCCACGGCGCCGTCGCCCACCTCCGGCCAGGCGAGCGCGGCGGTGGGGGCGGCCACCGGGGTGACCTGCACGGCCTGGACGGTGGGCGCGACCTCGTGCAACGGCCAGAGCAGCGTGCTTCCGGCGTAGGAGGCGACGAGCCCGGCGAGGACCCCGAGCGGGACGAGCAGGCCCGGGCCGGCGATCGCCGGACGCAGCGTCGCGTCGCGCAGCAGGCCGGGGGCGGCCTCGGCTTCCGGGGTGGCGTCGAACTCCGGTGTCGACGACCCGGACTCGACCACGTCCGTGTCGACCCACGTCAGCGCGGTCGCCGGTGTCGAGGCATCGGCCCACGCGACGGTCTCCGTCGTGGTCGCAGGCAGCGTGTCGACGGTCTGCGAGGACGCGGGGGTGGAGTCCTCGGGCCGCGCGTCGACGCCGACGCCGCCGGACGCCTCTTCAGGGGGATCGGAAGCGGTCACTCGCTTACGGTACCGAATGCCGCCAGGAATCCGCCGTGCGCGGCTCGGGACGCGCGGGCGGAAGACGCTAGGATCGACAGCACAACCACGGGAGTCCGGCGAGCCGGGCTGAGAGGGAGCGAATCGCGCTTCGACCGTCGAACCTGATCTGGGTCATGCCAGCGCAGGGAGGAGTTCACATGAGTACGTCCACGTCCGCATCCTCGTCCACGAAGACGACCGGCGCTCCGGCGCGCAGCTATCTGCGGTGGCGCATCGTCGACATCGTCGTCGCCAGCGTGCTCGGCGTCGCCGCCGGCCTGATCTTCCTGGCCTGGAACGTCGGGTACCTCGGCCCCAAGGCCCTGCTCGAGCCGCTGCTCCCCGGGCTCCAGGGGCTCCTGGACGGACCGTGGCTGTTCGCCGGAGTGCTCGGCGGCCTCATCATCCGCAAGGCCGGTGCGGCGATCTACGTCGAACTGCTGGCCGCCGTCGTCTCGGCGCTCATCGGCAACCAGTGGGGTGGCTTCCTCACGCTCGAGGCGGGCCTCGTGCAGGGTCTCGGCGCCGAGCTCGTCTTCCTGCTGTTCTTCTACCGTCGCTGGTCGCTGCCCGTCGCGATCCTCGCCGGTGCCGGCGCTGCGCTCGCGGGAGGCATCAACAACCTCATCCTCTGGTACGCCGGCTCCGGTCCCGCGTTCACCGTGATCTATCTCGTGAGCACGGTGATCTCCGGCGCCGTCATCGCCGGTGCCCTGTCGTGGGTGCTCGCCCGCGGTATCGCGGCGACGGGGGCGCTGGACCGCTTCGGCTCCGGGCGCGAGGCGCGCGTGCGCGTCTGATGGCGGCGCAGGTCGCTCCCGCGGTCGTCGAGGCGCGCGGCTGGGGCTGGCGGCATGCGAGCCGCCGGGCATGGGCGCTGCGCGACGTCTCGTTCCGCATCGAGCCCGGCGAGCGGGTTCTCGTGCTCGGCGCGTCCGGGGCGGGCAAGTCGACCCTGCTGCATGGCCTCGCGGGCGTGCTCGGCGGCGAGGAGGAGGGCGAGAGCGCGGGGGAGCTCCTCGTCGACGACGCTCCGGCGGTGGCGACTCGCGGGCGCGCCGGACTGGTCCTCCAGGACCCCGATTCCCAGGTGATCCTCGCCCGCGCAGGCGACGACGTCGCGTTCGGGTGCGAGAACCTCGGCGTGCCGCGTGCGGAGATCTGGCCGCGTGTCGAGGCGGCGCTCGCTGCCGTCGGCCTCGACGTGCCGCTCGATCATCCGACCAAGGCGCTGTCGGGCGGCCAGAAGCAACGTCTCGCCCTCGCCGGCATGCTCGCGATGCGCCCCGGCCTCGTCCTCCTCGACGAGCCGACGGCGAACCTCGATCCGGACGGGGTGCGCGAGGTCAGGGAGGCGGTGGAGCGGATGCTCGCCGCGCACCCCGCCACCCTCGTGGTCGTGGAGCATCGACTCGAGGTGTGGTTGCCGCTCCTCACCCGGGTCATCGTGCTCGGTGCCGGCGGGGTGGTCGCGGACGGCCCTCCCGCCGCGGTGCTCGGTGCGCAGGGAGAGCGCCTGGCGGCGGACGGCGTCTGGGTGCCCGGGCGTCCTTCCGTCGAGCCCCCGGCACCGAGGACGGTGCCCGGCGAGGTGCTGCTGTCGGCCCGAGCACTCGCCGTGGCGCGGGTGAAGGGGCGTCCGGTGGCCCGCGGCATCGACCTCGACGTGCGGGCGGGAGAGGCCCTCGCGATCACCGGTCCGAACGGCGCGGGCAAGTCCACGCTGGGCCTGACCCTCGCGGGCCTGCTCCCGCCCGCGGAGGGGGCCGTGATCGCGGCGCCGATGCTCGCGCAGGGTGCCGATCCCGCGCCGATCCGCTGGGCGTCCCGCGACCTCCTCACCCGGATCGGCATGGTCTTCCAGGAGCCGGAGCACCAGCTTCTCGCCACCACCGTGCGCGACGAGCTCGCCATCGGCCCGCGCGCGCTGGGCGTCCCGGAGGACGAGGAGGTCGAGGCCCGCGTCGACGAGCTGCTCGCCCGCCTGCGCCTGTCCGCGCTGGGAGCCGCGAACCCGTACACGCTCTCGGGTGGGGAGAAGCGCCGTCTCACCGTCGCGGCCGCGATCGCCACGCGACCCCGGGTGCTGATCCTCGACGAGCCGACGTTCGGACAGGACGCCCGCACCTGGGCCGAGCTCGTCGCGATGCTCGCCACCCTCCGGGACGAGGGCTCCGCGATCGTCACCGTCACGCACGACCTCGACGTGGCGCGCGCCCTGCACGCCACCCGCTTCGCCCTGGGGGCGCCGGCATGACGGATCTCGCCGACACCCGCGCGCGCGCCGGCGTCGTGGCCCGGATCAACCCGGTCGCGAAGCTCGGCGTGAGCGCCCTCATCGCCGTGCCCTTGATCCTCACACTGGATCCCGTGTCGGCGGCGGTCGCCCTGGTGCTCGAAGCGGTGCTGTTCCTGTTCGCCGGCATCGGGTGGCGCGAGTTCTGGGTCCGCACCTGGCCGGTCTGGCTCGCGGCGCCGCTCACAGGGCTCACCATCGCCCTCTACGGCGAGACGAGCGGCACGGTCTACGTCGACTGGTTCGTGCTGCGCATCAGCGAGGGGTCGCTCGCGCTCGCCGTCGCCACGATGCTCCGGGTGCTCGCGATCGCCCTGCCCTCGGTGGTGCTCTTCATCACGGTCGATCCGACCGATCTCGCCGACGGCCTCGGGCAGATCCTGCGCCTGCCCGCCCGATTCGTGCTCGGCGCGCTCGCCGGACTGCGCATGGTCGGGCTGTTCCTCGACGACTGGCGGGCTCTGGAACTGGCGCGTCGAGCCCGCGGCGTGGCCGACCGCGGCCGCATCCGGCGCTTCCTCGGGATGGCCTTCGCCTTGCTCGTGCTGTCCATCCGCCGCGGGGCGAAGCTCGCCACCGCGATGGAGGCACGGGGCTTCGGTGCCCCCGGCCGCCGCACCTGGGCGCGCGAGTCCCGCTTCGGTGCCCCCGAGTGGGCCCTCCTGGCCGTCGGGGCCGCGATCTCCGGGATCGCGATCGCCGCGGCGGTCGCCACCGGCGCGTGGAACTTCATCCTCGGGCCGTCCTGACCTCACCCCTTTCGGACGAGGGCCCCTGGAGGTGACTCGACGGCCGGTCTAGCGTCCGCTGGAGACAGTGCCAATCGACACCGACCGAAAGGGACGTCCCATGAGCATCTCCTCCGCCGACGACCAGCCGCTCTTCACGCGGCCGGGTGAGGCCACCGTCGCACCGCGACACGTCATCCCGGATTCCGAGTCGCTTCCCGCGACGGCGAAGCAGATCGTCGAGGACGAGACCATCCTCGACGGCAACGCGCGCCTCAACCTCGCCACCTTCGTCAGCACCTGGATGGATGACGAGGCGAAGCAGGTCTACATGGCCTCCTTCGACAAGAACATGATCGACAAGGACGAGTATCCGCAGACCGCCGCCATCGAGGACAACTGCTGGCACATGCTCGCGAACCTGTGGAAGGCGCCGGACGCCGCTCGCAGCATCGGCACGTCGACCATCGGGTCCTCCGAGGCGTGCATGCTCGGCGGTCTCGCGTTCAAGCGTCGCTGGCAGCAGGCCCGCCGTGCCGCCGGCAAGGACGCCTCCACGCCGAACCTCGTGATGTCGAGCGCGGTGCAGGTGTGCTGGGAGAAGTTCTGCAACTACTTCGACGTCGAACCGCGCTACGTGCCCATCAGCGAGGCGCACAAGACGCTCGACGGCCATGACCTCGAGAAGTACGTGGACGAGAACACGATCGGGGTGGTCGCCATCATGGGCGTCACCTACACCGGCATGTACGAGCCGGTGGCCGAGATCGCCGCGGCGCTCGACGCGATCCAGGAGAAGACGGGTCTCGACATCCCGATCCACGTGGACGGCGCCTCGGGCGCGATGATCGCCCCGTTCCTCCAGCCCGACCTGGTCTGGGACTTCCGGCTGGAGCGCGTGCATTCCATCAGCACCTCGGGACACAAGTACGGTCTCGTCTACCCGGGTCTCGGGTGGGTGGTCTGGCGCGACGCGCAATGGCTGCCGGAGGACCTGGTGTTCAAGGTGAGCTATCTCGGCGGGGAGATGCCGACCTTCGCCCTGAACTTCTCCCGCCCTGGCGCTCAGGTGCTGCTGCAGTACTACCTGTTCCTCCGCCTCGGGTTCGAGGGCTACCGGGCCGTGCAGCAGGCCTCGCAGGACGTGGCGAGGTTCCTCTCCGCGGGCATCGCGAAGCTCGATGCGTTCGAGCTGTGGAACGACGGCAGCGACATCCCCGTCTTCGCCTGGCGCCTGAAGGACGGGCACACCGACAAGTGGACGCTCTACCACCTCCAGGACCGCCTCCGGATGCGCGGCTGGCTCGTGCCCGCCTATCCCATGCCCGCGGACCTCGAAGACCTCACCGTGCAGCGGATCGTCGTGCGCAACGGGCTCAGCATGGACCTGGCCGCCGAACTGCTCGACGCCATCACCGCCGAGGTGGCCCACCTCGACGCGCTCACGGCTCCCATGCCGTCCGACCACCCCGACTCGGCGTTCCACCACTAGGGGGCCGACATGTCCGCCCCGCAGTCCGGTGCCGCCGGCGCCGCCTCCACGCCGCGCATCTCCCGTCCCGCCGTCGCCGTCCTCGGCGTCGGGCAGCTCGCCCTGCTCACCCTCGTGGTCGTGGCGAGCCTGCGATCGCTGCCGGCGATGGCGATCTACGGCCTCGGCAGCGTCACGCTCTACATCATCCCGGCGATCCTCTTCCTCATCCCCACGGCTCTCGTCGCGGCCGAGCTCGCGACGGGGTGGAAGGGCGGCGTGTACGTCTGGGTGCGCGAGGCCCTCGGCAACCGCTGGGGATTCACCGCGGTGTGGCTGCAGTGGATCCAGAACGTGGTCTGGTTCCCGACGCAGCTCGCATTCGTGGCCGGCGCCCTCGCCTTCGTCTTCCTCGACCCCTCGCTGTCCAGCTCCGGGTTCTTCACCGCGGTCGTCATCATCGTCTTCTACTGGGGCTCCACCCTGGTCACCCTCCGCGGCGGCGACCTGTTCGCGAAGCTCGGCTCCTGGGGCGGCATCATCGGCACGCTGTTCCCGGCGGTGCTGCTCATCGTGTTCGGTGCGGTGTGGGTGTTCAGCGGAGAGAAGAGCCAGGTGCCGCTGGATGCCTCGGCGATGATCCCGCCGTTCACGGGGCTGGCCTCCATCGTGCTGATCGTGTCGAACGTGCTCGCCTACGCCGGTATGGAGGTGAACGCCGTCCACGTGAACCAGATGAAGGATCCCGGCAAGGGCTACCCGCGCTCGGTGTTCCTCGCCGCCGGCCTCATCCTGCTCGTCTTCATCCTGCCCACCATCGCGATCGCGGTCGCGGTGCCCAAGAAGGAGCTCGGGCTGACGAACGGCATCATGCTCGCGTTCGGGGAGTACTTCGACCACTGGGACATGGGCTGGGCGACGGCCGTCGTGTCCGCGCTCATCGCCGCCGGGGCCCTCGCCTCAGTCGTGACGTGGGTCGCCGGTCCGTCCAAGGGCGTGCTGGCGGCGGCGGAGACGGGTCTGCTCCCGCCGCTGCTGCAGAAGCGCAACAAGGCCGGGGTCCAGTCGGGCATCCTCATGCTCCAGGGCACCATCGTCACGATCCTCGCGGCGATCTTCATCATCGTGCCGAACGTCAGCGCGGCCTTCGTCGCCCTCATCGACATGGCCGCCGCGCTGTACCTCATCATGTACATGCTCATGTTCGCCTCGGCGATGGTGCTGCGGCGGAAGGCGCCCGACGTCCACCGGGCCTATCGCGTGAAGGCCCTCCCGTTCGTCGCCGGGGTCGGTTTCGTCGCCTGCCTCGCCGCGTTCGTGCTCGCCTTCATCCCGCCCGACGGCTTCACCGCGTTCCCGGCCGCCGCGTACCCGTGGATCGTCGGACTGGTGATCGTCGTGCTCGGCGTGCCGCCGCTGCTGTTCTACGCGCTGCGCAAACCGTCGTGGGATCGGCGGCCGCCCGACGGGAGTCTCCTCAGCGACGCGCATCCCGAGGCGTGAGCGCGGCTCAGGTCTCGTTCCAGAGCCGTCGGTAGTACTCCAGTCTCGGGGGATCGGGGTCGACGCCGTAGGCCGCGATGAGCGTGTCCTCCCACCCGGGACCGAAGTTCCACAGCGTGCTCATGGCGGCCACGGCGATGTCGGCCCACCGGTCGGCGACGCCGAGCGCGGCGAGGTCGACGTGGGCCACCGGACGGCCGTCGTCGTCGAACAGGGTGTTGGGGAGGCACGCGTCGCCGTGGCAGACCACGAGCCGGTCGATCGACGGCGGCTTGAGCAGGTCCGTCGGCACCAGCGTGCCACGGGCGGCGGCGTTCGCGATGCGCTCCTCAGGGCTCCAGGTCCACGGGCACTCCGCGACGGGGAGCGCATCGTGCAGGAGGCGCAGGCCGAGCCCGACCGCGCGCACGGCGGACTCGGGAGAGGCGGCCCACCGCGGATCCACGGCGCTGCTGCCGGGCAGGGCCGCCGTCACGAGCCATTCGTGCGCCTCGTCCTGGCCCTGGGAGAGCACCTCGGGCACGGTGGTCCAGGTGCGGGCCCAGCGCATCCGCTCGGCCTCGTCGCGCATGCTCGCCTCGGGATCGTGGGGACCCCATTTGATGTAGCGGCCGTCGTCGGTGCGGAAGGTCAGGCCGCCGATCGCGTTGCGCCACGCGGGGGTCAGCGCGGCCCCGGCGGCGAGTTCGCGGACCGGGGCGGGGACCTCGACGGAGGCGGCGGGGATGCTCACCTCTCCATCCTGCCGGAACCTCGGTGTCGTAGGCTCGGGTCGACGCGGCGGGCCTGCGGTGACACCAAGAACCGCATAGGCTGGGACTGCGTTCCATGCATGTCGCACGACGACGTTCGAAGGAGAACATCAGATGCAGATCAGCGGACAGGGTGCCCTCGTCACCGGCGGCGCCTCCGGACTCGGGCTGGCCACCGCCCGTCGGCTCACGGCCGCAGGCGCGCACGTCACGATCATCGACCTCGCCTCGTCGAAGGGGGAGGAGATCGCCGCAGAGCTCGGCGGTCTCTTCGTGCCCGCGGATGTGACGAGCGTCGACGAGG
Source organism: Microbacterium sp. ER1 (assembly GCF_023383675.1). Taxonomy (NCBI): domain Bacteria; kingdom Bacillati; phylum Actinomycetota; class Actinomycetes; order Micrococcales; family Microbacteriaceae; genus Microbacterium; species Microbacterium sp. ER1. Next base: position 13,427 of record NZ_QCXO01000129.1, on the reverse strand, counting down.
TCAAGGCCGCCGTCGCCGCGGCACAGGCCGCCGCGCCGCTGCGGGTGGTCGTGAACTGCGCTGGCATCGCCCCGCCCGCCAAGGTGCTCGACCGGGACGGCACGCCCGCCGTCCTCGCCGACTTCGAGCGGATCGTCCGCATCAACCTCGTCGGCACATTCAACGTGATCTCCCAGGCCGCCGCCGTCATCGCCGCGAACGAGCTGCACGACGAGGAGCGGGGGGTCATCGTCAACACCGCGAGCGTCGCCGCGTTCGACGGACAGATCGGGCAGCCGGCGTACTCGGCGTCCAAGGGCGGCGTGCACGCCATGACCCTGCCGATCGCCCGCGAGCTCGCCCGTCACGCCATCCGCGTGTGCACGATCGCCCCGGGCATCATGGAGACCCCGATGCTCATGGGCCTGCCGCAGGAGGCGCAGGACTCGCTCGGACAGCAGGTGCCGTTCCCCGCTCGCCTCGGACGCCCCGACGAGTACGCCGCCCTCGTGCAGCAGATCGTCGAGAACGGCTACCTCAACGGCGAGACCATCCGCCTCGACGGCGCCATCCGCATGGCCCCGCGGTGACCCCTCCCGGCTTCGAATCGCCTGAATGACCCGATTCGACCCGGAAATCCAGCCAATCAAGCGATTCGAAACGAGAACCATGAGCACACTCGCCGAAAAGACCATCCTCATGTCGGGCGGCAGCCGCGGGATCGGCCTCGCGATCGCCCTGCGCGCGGCCGCGGACGGCGCGAACATCGCGATGCTCGCCAAGACCGACTCCCCGCACCCGAAGCTCGAGGGCACCGTGCACAGCGCGGCCGAGCAGATCCGCGCCGCCGGCGGCCAGGCCCTGCCGATCGTGGGCGACGTGCGGGACGACGACCACATCACCGAGGCCGTCATGAAGACCCAGGGCGAGTTCGGCGGGATCGACATCGTCCTCAACAACGCCAGTGTCATCGACCTGTCCCGGTCGCTCGACCTCTCCGCGAAGAAGTACGACCTGATGCAGGACGTGAACGTCCGCGGCACCTTCATGCTCTCCCGGGCCGCGGTGCCCATCCTCAAGGACGCCGAGAACCCGCACATCCTCTCGCTCTCGCCGCCCCTGAACCCCACCCCGAAGTGGCTGGGTGCGCACACCGGGTACACGCTGGCGAAGTACGGGATGACGATGGTCACGCTCGGACTCGCGGCGGAGTTCGCGGCCGACGGCATCGCCGCCAACACGCTGTGGCCGCGCACGACGATCGCGACGGCCGCGGTGCAGAACCTCCTCGGTGGCGACAAGGTGATGGCCGCGAGCAGGACCGCCGACATCTACGCCGACGCCGCCTACGCCGTGCTCACCCAGCCGGCGCGCACCTACACGGGACAGTCGCTGATCGTGGAGGACGTGCTCGAGGCGAACGGCGTCACCGACTTCTCGGGCTACGCCGCGGTGCCGGGGACTCCGGACAGCGCGCTGTTCCCGGACATCTTCCTCGACTGATGCGCTTCGACAGGCTCAGCGACCCACGGTGGGTCCCTGAGCCTGTCGAAGGGTGGGTCCCTGAGCCTGTCGAAGGGCCCTGAGCCTGTCGAAGGGCCTGAGGCTGTCGAAGGGCTAGAGCAGCAGGTACACGGCGCCGAGGATCGTCAGCACGATCACGATGCGGTCGAAGAGCCGCTGGTCCAGGCGCCGCGCCACCCGCAGCCCGAGCAGCGCGCCGAGCACCACGAGCGGCGCGAGGATCGCATCGGTGAGCAGCACGGGCCCGGTGAACAGTCCGATGCCGGCGAGGAACGGCACCTTGATCACGTTGATGATCGCGAAGAACCAGGCGGAGGTGCCCAGGAACACCTGGACGGGCGTGCGCGTGGCGAGGAAGTACATCGACATGACCGGCCCGCCCGCGTTGGCCACCATGGTCGTGAAGCCGCCGAGCGTGCCGTAGACGCCGGCCAGCAGCGCGCCGCCCCGCGCCGCCGCCTCCTGCTCCGCCCGCGCCTGCCGCCATCGCCGCCACAGCGTCACGGCGATCATGAGCAGCAGGATCACGCCGATGGCGCGGCGGACGACCCCGTCTCCGGTCAGGGCGAGGAAGGCGAAGCCGAGGAGGAGTCCGGCCACCACCGCCGGTGCGAGGCGCAGCAGCGTGGGCCAATGCGCGTGCCGTCGGTAGGCCAGCAGTGCGAACACGTCGCCCACCATCAGCAGCAGGAGCGTCGCGGCCGTGGAGGTGCGTGCGGGGAGGACCGCGGCGAACAGGGCGATCGCGAGGATGCTGCCGCCCGGAAGAGCGGTCTTCGAGATCCCGATGACGACCGCGGCCACGCCGAGCGCGGCCCAGGCCCAGGGATCGAGCGCTGTCACCGCCGGAGCTCGGCGGCGATGGCGTCATACCCGCGGTCGGTCGCGAGGTCGACCGGCAGCACCCCGTCGCCGTCGCGGATGGTCGCGTCGGCCCCGCCGTCGAGGAGAGCGCGCACCACCTCGACGTAGCGGGCGGAGCCGTCGCCGAGCACGATCGCCTCGTGCAGGGCGGTCCAGCCGAGGTTGTTGATGTGATCCGGATCGACCCCCGCCTCCAGCAGGATCTCCACCGTCGGCAGCAGGCCGCGCTCGGACGCGGGGATCAGCGCGGTGCCGCCGAAGCGGTTCGTGCTGCGGAGGTCCGCTCCGTGCGCCAGGGTCATCCGCAGGATCCCGTCATGCCCGCGGGCGCCGGCGTAGAGGTAGGCGGAGTCCTGGATGTCGTCCTTCGCGTTCACGTCGGCGCCGGCCTCGATCAGGAGCCGTGCCGCGTCGACGTGGTTCGCCTTGGTGGCCGTGATCAGGGGGGTCATGCCGCCGTCGCCACGGGCCTCGATGTCGGCGCCCGCGTCGAGCGCGCGGCGGACGGCGTCAGCGTCCCCCGCGGCGGCCGCGGCGAGCAGGTCGGACGTGGCGTCGGTCGTGGGAACCTCCGGGATCAGTGCCGTGTGGGGCGACGAGGGTGCAGCGGTGCAGGCTGGGGCGAGAAGCAGTGCCCCCGCGAGCACGCCGACCGCCGCACTCCGTCGCATCCGCATGCATCCGGTATACCAAATGATCCCGGAGGTCGGCGGCTCAGCTCCGCGTGGCAGCGAGGGCGGCGGCGAAGCGCGCGGCCCGCTCCTCGATGTCCGCCCAGTCCCCGTTCGTGATCGCGGTGCCGTTCGCAAGGTCGCCACCGGCCCCCACGGCGACCGCGCCGGCCGCGAACCAGTCGGCGAGGTTGTCGGGCTTCACGCCGCCCGTGGGCATCAGCGGGGCGTCGGGGAAGGGCCCGCGCAGCGCACCGAGGTAGGAGGGGCCGCCGAGGGAGGCGGGGAAGATCTTCACGACGTCGACCCCGAGTTCGAGGGCGCCCATGACCTCCGTCGGGGTCATCGCGCCGGTCATCACGACGCGGCCGGTGTCGAGCATGGCGCGCGTAAGGTCGGGGAGGGTGCCCGGGCTGACGAGGAACGCGGCACCCGCGTCGGCGGCCTGGGTCGCCTGCTCCGCCGTCGTGACGGTGCCGGCGCCGATGTACGCGGCGTCTCCGTGGCGGGCGATGAGCTCGCGGATCACGGCCGGCGCGTCGGGGGTCGAGAAGGTCACCTCGATACCGGAGACTCCGCCGCGGATGATCGCCTCGGACGCCTCCAGAGCCAGCTCCGGCGACGGGGCGCGGAGGACAGCGAGGATGCCGGTGGTGCGGGCGCGGGCGAGACGGTCGGACATGCTGCTCCTTGATCGAGGGGGATGCGCCCATTCTTCCGCACCGCAACTTGTCATTACAAGTAGCCGTGAAGCGCCCGCGCGACAGGGATCGCGCCCAGCCGCCTCCCACCCGCATCCCGGTACCCTGGAGGGATGGCCGAGAACCCCCGCACACCCGAGACGCGCCCCGCGACTGCGCCCGCGTCGTCCCGTTCGGGGGCGATCCGCGAGACCCGCGCCCCGCAGGTGCGCCCCGCGACCGAGGGCTGGACCCAGAAGAAGGACGCCGAGGGGCGCCCCCTGCTGCAGTTCGCGAGCCCGAAGCGCGGCAAGCCGCCGGTCCACCTCGCCGACCTCACCCCGGCCGAGCGCATCGAGAAGGTGAAGGAGCTCGGACTCCCCGGGTTCCGCGCCAAGCAGCTCGCCACGCACTACTTCCGCCACTACACGTCCGACCCCGCGGAGATGACGGACCTCCCCGCCGGTATCCGCGACGAGCTCGTCGCCGGCATGCTCCCGCCCCTCATGACCGAGGTGCGGCGGCTGGAGACCGACCGCGGCGACACCATCAAGTTCCTCTGGCGCCTGCACGACGGCGCGCTCGTCGAGTCGGTCCTCATGCGCTACCCCGGCCGCATCACGCTGTGCGTGTCGAGCCAGGCCGGCTGCGGCATGAACTGCCCGTTCTGTGCCACGGGTCAGGCGGGGCTGACGCGCAACATGTCCACCGCTGAGATCATCGAGCAGATCGTCCGGGCCAACCGGGCCATCGCGAACGGCGAGCTGGGCGGCAAGAAGCGCGACGATCACAGCATGGAGCGCGTCTCGAACATCGTCTTCATGGGCATGGGGGAGCCGCTGGCCAACTACAAGCGCGTCATGGATGCGGTGCGCACCATGGTCACCCCGCAGCCCGACGGTCTCGGCATGAGCGCCCGCGGAATCACGGTGTCGACGGTGGGGCTCGTGCCCGCGATCAGGAAGCTCGCCGACGAGAACATCCCCGTCACGTTCGCCCTATCGCTGCACGCCCCCGACGACCACCTGCGCGACGAGCTCATCCCCGTGAACTCGCGGTGGAAGGTCGACGAGGCGCTCGACGCGGCCTACGACTACTACGCCAAGACCGGGCGCCGCGTGTCCATCGAGTACGCCCTCATCAAGGACATGAACGACCACGCCTGGCGGGCCGACCTGTTGGCGGAGAAGCTGAACCAGCGCGGTCGCGGATGGGTGCACGTGAACCCGATCCCGCTGAACCCGACGCCGGGCTCGATCTGGACCTCGTCGGAGAAGGACGTCACGGACGAGTTCGTGCGACGGCTGAACGACGCCGGCATCCCGACGACCCTCCGCGACACCCGCGGCAAGGAGATCGACGGCGCCTGCGGACAGCTCGTCGCGACGACCGAGGACGAGGCTGCCGCCGCGGCGATGGCCTGACCCCGGTTCGAATCGCTCACCTGGCTCCAAACCCGGCCCGGATGCCGCCATTCGCGCGACTCGAAGGCCCGTCCAAGGGATCTTCCACGGTATGCACAGGCGGAGTTTCGTAGATTATCGGGATGCCCTATTCCGCCCACCGCCCGGGTCGCTTCGACTCGCAGGGTCGGATCATCCTCGACGGCGACCCGAACGCCGAGACGGATGACCTCGACTTCCTGCGCGAGTACGAGCCGACCGGCGACACGTCCGCGCAGTCCGACGTCGCGTCCGACGGCCCGACGCCCGAGCCGGTGACGGCGCCCGACGCCCCGGTCGACGCGGAGCCCGTCCCCGCGCGGAAGGCGCGTCCGCCGCGCGTCCGGAAGCCGCGTCGTCGTCGCACCGCCGCCGAGCGCCTCCGTGCTCTCGCGATCCTCGGCGGGGCCGAGGGCGAGATCCTCGACCGTGTCCCCGGCGAGACCCCGCGTTTCGTGCAGATGTTCTTCGTGCTCGCCGGCACCGCCCTCGTGAGCGCGATCTCCATGCTCTTCGCCCTCACGACGGGCGTGCGCGCGGCGGTCTGGCTCGCCATCCCGCTCGCGATCGTGTGGGCGCTCATCATCTTCAACCTCGACCGCTTCCTGACCTCGACCATGACGTCGACCCGCAACGTCTGGAAGCTCATCGGTCTCGCGATCCCCCGCGTCATCATGGCCGCGATCATCGGTTTCGTCGTCGCGGAGCCACTCGTTCTGCAGATCTTCCACAACGACATCTCGCGGGAGGTCGCCGCGACCAACATCGTCCAGGCGCAGGCCGACCAGGAGGCGCTCGAGACCGGTCCGGAGAAGAAGGCGCTGGATGCGGCGTCCGAGCGTGTCGCGGCGCTCGAGAACCAGGCGGCGACGGGCATCGTCGCGGGGACCGAATCGTCGTCGGCGACCGAATCCGCCGCCCAGTCCACGGTCGACGACCTGACGGCCAAGCTCACGGAGCAGCAGGCCGTGATCGACCAGGCGCGGACGCTGTACCAGTGCGAGCTCACGGGCGAGGGTGCGGGCACCGTCCCCGGCTGCACCGGCGTGAACGGCGAGGGCGCGAGCTCTCAGGCCGCCCAGGCCCAGCTCGCCGAGGCCCAGCAGACCTACGACGCGCTCGCGGCCCAGCTCCGCACCGCGAACGAGGAGCTCGCCGCTGCCGGAAGCGCCGCCAAGGAGAACACCACGGCCTCGGAGTCACAGAACCGTCAGCAGGCGAAGGATGAACTCCCCGCCGCGCGTGACACGTACGAGCAGGCGCTCGCGGCCTACAACGCCCGCGCGGACTCCGTGGCGCAGGGCAACGCCGGGGCGGTGGGGCTGCTGAGCCAGATCAGCGGCCTCAACCGCCTGAGCGAGAAGGAGCCCGCGATCCTCTGGGCGCACATCCTCATCGCGGCGCTGTTCTTCATGATCGAGCTGCTGCCGGTACTGGTGAAGGTGCTCACGAGCTACGGCGACCCGAGCCTCTATGAGAAGGCGCTGGCCATCCGCAAGCAGGTCGCGCTGGACAGGGTCACGGCGGAGGGCTTCCGCGACCGCGCCGACATCGTCACCACTCCCGCCTCCGGCGCCGGGGCTCAGGCCACCTGACTCGTTTCGAATCGCGCACTGTGCTCCATCCCGGCCGGATTCGGAGCAAAGTGGGCGATTCGAACACGGGAGAGGCCTCCGGCCCGAGACGCCGCCGCGAGAGAACGGATCAAGGCCACCGCGGACGGGGACCTCGGCCACGGGGTGCCGGTCACGGCGGCTTCGATGCGGGCGAGCGGCTCACGGAGGGATGGGTCGTGCGTGCGGCTGTCGTCCTGGAGCCATGCGAGAAGCTCGCCGATGGTCCAATCCTGCTGAATTGGACCGAGATCGATGCCGAAGCTGGTCGTCGAAGCTGTCATTGGTCCAGAATCGGCTCTCATGGACACCCTCGACAGGGCCAATGCGACGCCGGTGGCCCACGGATCGGCCCCCGGCCCCCTCGTGCAGGGCGGTGAGGTCGCCGCGGGCGCTCTCGCCGCCCGCCTCGGCCGCTGGGCCCACGGCGACGGCACCCTCTCCACCCGCCTCGCCGCGGCGATCGCCGCCCTGATCGGCGGGGGTGAGCTGCGTCCCGCCGACCGCCTGCCTGCCGAACGCGCCCTCTCCGCGGCGGTCGCGGTCTCGCGGGGCACGGTCGTGTCGGCCTATGCGTCCCTCGCCGAGCAGGGCCTCGTCGAGCGCCGGCAGGGGAGCGGGACCACGGTCGCGGGGGCGAGGACGACCCCCGCGGCGGACCGCCGTCCCGGCCGCGGCGAGGCCCTGTTCTCGGCTCTCCCCAACGCGATCGACCTGCTCCGCACGGTGCCGCAGATCCCGGACCTCGGTGTGCAGCTCATCCGCGACCACCAGCCGCGGCTCGACCTCGCCCTGCTCCCGGAGACCGACCCCGCGGGGCTCCCGGCGCTCCGCGAACTCATCGCCGACATGTACCGCGCCGAGGGGACGCCGACCACGCCCGAGCAGATCCTCGTGACCCACGGCGCGCAGCAGGCCATCAGCCTCGTCGTCAACGCGCTCGTGGAGCCCGGCGACGTCGTGCTCGCGGAGGAGATCACCTGGCCGGGCGTGACCGACTCCGTGGGGCTGCGCGGCGGCACCGTGCACGGCGTGCCGATGGGCGCGGACGGCCTCGACGTCGACGCGCTGGAGCAGGCGATGGCCCGGCTGCGTCCCGTGCTCGTCGCGCTCAACCCGCACCACCAGAACCCGACGGGGACGCGACTTCCCGCGGCGGCGCGCCACCGCGTGGCCGAGCTCGCCGCGCAGTACGGGGTCCCCGTGATCGAGGATCGCGTCGTCGCCGGTATCTCGTTCGACGGGGTCGTGCCGCCCACGCTCGCCTCGGAGCGGCCGGACGCCCCGGTGCTCGTCGTCGAATCCGTGTCGAAGTGGGCCTGGGCCGGGCTGCGGATCGGGTGGCTGCGGGCCGACCCGGTGCTGGTCCGGCGGCTCCGCGGCGCCCGGCAGCTCGCCGACCAGTCCACGAGCGTGCCCGGCCAGCTCCTCGCACTCGACCTCATCGCGCACGCGACGGAGCTCCGCCGCGCCAACAGCCGCGTGCACCAGCAGCGGCTCCTCCTGCTGCACGAACTGATGGCCGCGCACCTCCCCGACTGGACCTCCGACGCCCCTCGGGGCGGACTCGCGCTGTGGGCGGCGCTGCCTCGGGGCTCCGCATCGGCTCTCGCGCGGGTCGCCGCGGCGCATGGCGTCTCGATCGCGGGCACCGGGGCCTTCGCGGTCTCGGCCGCCGCGCCGGACGACCACGTGCGCCTGCCGTTCACCGCGCCGGACGACGTGCTCACCGAGGGGGTGCGCCGCTTGGGCGACGCCTGGCGCGAGTACCGGGAGACTCTCAGCAGCCCTGCCTAGGGTGACCGCATGACACCGGTGCCGCGTCCCACCCTCTGGATCTGCGTCGCGGGCGTGCTCGCCGTCACCGCGTACGCCGCCCTCGCCGCGGTGCAGATCCTCGTGCTGAATCCGCTCGCCGCGGCTCCGGGCGACCTCTCGCTCGACGAGGTCCGGGCCGCGATGTCGAACGCCGGGGAGAGCCTCATGGCTCCGACCGTCCTCGGGATCCTCGGCGCGGGCGTGTGCCTGGGAGTCGGGACGGCCGTCGTCTGCCTCCTCACGCGGGCTCCGGCGGTGGTGGCCGGCATGACGTTCCTCGCGCTGCTCATGGGCGGGGCTCCGGCCTACTTCGTCGCGTCGTTCGGCCCGGGCATGGGGCTCGCCGACACCTTCGGCATCAGCGGCGCCGATGCCTCCCCGTGGGCGCTGCCCCTGTACGCGGTCAGCGCGCTCGCCGCGGTCGGGGTGCTGGTCGGGGCCGCGCTCACGTCCCGCCGCCGCGGACCGGCGCCCGCCACCGTCTGACGATCGCGGCCGATCCGGCCCGCTGCTCCCCTTGGCGGGACTAGCGTTGGTCCATGGTCAACTATCGCTATCTCGGCAACAGCGGTCTCAAGGTCTCGGAGATCACGTACGGCAACTGGGTCACGCACGCCTCGCAGGTCGAGGACGACGCCGCGGTCAAGACCGTGCACGCCGCCCTGGACGCCGGCATCACCACGTTCGACACCGCGGACACCTACGCCAACACGGCCGCCGAGGTCGTGCTCGGCAAGGCTCTCGAAGGCCAGCGTCGCGAGAGCCTCGAGATCTTCACGAAGGTCTACTTCCCGACCGGCCCCAAGGGTCCGAACGACACCGGCCTGAGCCGGAAGCACATCATGGAGTCGATCAACGGCTCGCTGCAGCGCCTCGGCACCGACTACGTCGATCTCTACCAGGCACACCGCTTCGACTACGAGACCCCGCTGGAGGAGACGTTCCAGGCCTTCGCCGACGTGGTCCGTCAGGGCAAGGCGCTCTACATCGGCGTCTCGGAGTGGACCGCGGAGCAGCTCCGCGAAGGACACGCGCTGGCGAAGCAGCTCGGCATCCAGCTCATCTCCAACCAGCCCCAGTACTCCATGCTGTGGCGGGTCATCGAGGGCAAGGTGGTCCCCGCGTCGGAGGAGCTCGGCATCTCGCAGATCGTCTGGTCGCCGATGGCGCAGGGCGTGCTGAGCGGGAAGTACCTCCCTGGCCAGCCGGTGCCGGAGGGGTCGCGGGCGACGGATCAGAATTCGGGCGCGGGCTTCATCAAGAGCTTCCTGCAGGACGAGATCCTCACCGCGGTGCAGCGCCTCAAGCCGATCGCGGAGCAGGCGGGGCTGTCGATGCCGCAGCTCGCGATCGCGTGGGTGCTGCAGAACCCGAACGTCGCGGCGGCCCTCGTCGGCGCCTCCCGTCCGGAGCAGCTCGCCGACACGGTCAAGGCCTCCGGCGTGACGCTCGACGCCGACACCATGACCGCGATCGACGAGGCCCTCGGTGACACGGTCAACCGCGACGCCGAGCACACGTACTCCGTGTCGCCGAAGTCCCGGCTCGTCTAGGCCTTCGAATCGCGCAAATGGTCCCATTCCGTCAAGGAATGGGACCATTTGCGCGATTCGGGCGGGTTACTCCTTGACAGCCCCGGCCGTGAGGCCCTGGACGATCCAGCGGCTGGCGAGGGCGAACATCACCATCGTCGGGAGGATCGTCAGCACGGCCGCGGCGCTCATGGAGCCCCAGTCGATGTTGAACGTGGAGATGAAGCCGTTGAGCGCCGAGGGCACGGTGCGGTTCGCATCGGTGTTCATCAGCACGACCGACAGGAACAGCTCGTTCCAGCAGTTCACGAAGTTGAAGATGAACGCGGCGATGATGCCGGGCGTCATCACGGGCACGAGCACCCGGAACAGCGCGCCCAGCCGCGAGCAGCCGTCGATCATCGCCGCCTCCTCCAGCGCGTCGGGGACGTTCTCGAAGAAGCCCCGCAGCATGACCGTGGAGAACGGGATGCAGATCGCGATGTAGACGAGGATGAGACCGGGCTTGGTGTCGACGAGTCCCAGGTCGGTCATCATCGAGTACAGCGGTCCGAGGGCGATGAACGCCGGGATCATCTGCGTCAACAGGAACGCGATGAGCACCGTGCCTTTGCCGCGGAACTCGAACCGTGCCAGCACGTAGGCGCTGAGCAGGGCGATGAGCGTCGCCACCGCGCCGGCCGACACCGCCACGATGGCCGAGTTCGCCAGGAACGTCCCGAACGAGCTCTTCTCGAACAGGCTCGTGAAGTTGTCCAGCGAGGGCTCGCTCGGCCAGTACTCGATCGGGAAGCGGTTGATGGTCCCCGGCGACTTGAACGCGGTGAGCGTGATCCAGTACAGCGGGAACAGCGTGATGAGCAGCCACAGGCCCAGGCCGACGAGACGCACCACGCCGCCCACCGTGACGCGGGGCTTGGGGCGCGGGGCGGCCTTCGGGTCGGGCACCGTGATGCGACGGGTCTCGGTGACCGAGGAGCCGGTCCGGACGGATGAGGTGATGGTCATCGCTGCACTCTCCGCATCGCCATCAGGTAGAACGCGCAAAACACCATGAGGAACGCCACGACGATGAGCCCGATGGCGCTCGCGATGCCGTAGTTGCCCTGCTGCGTGTAGCTGATCATCCACGTCGTGATGATGTGGGTCTGGTTGGCCGGGCCGCCGTTCGTCATCGCGTAGATGATGTCGGGGAAGTTGAAGATCCAGATCACGCGCAGCAGGATCGTCAGCAGCAGCGTCATCGAGATGTACGGGATGATGATGGAGAACAGCTGCCGCACTTTGCCGGCGCCGTCGAGGCTCGCCGCCTCCAGCATCTCGTCCGGCACCGACTGGAGAGCGGCAAGGATCATGATCGCGAAGAAGGTCACGCCGTACCAGATGTTCGCGACGATCACGGCGAACATCGCGAGCTTCGGGTCGGCCAGCCACGGCAGCGGGGCGTCGATCAGACCGGCCTTCATGAGCAGGTCGTTGACGACGCCGAATTCGGCGTTGAACATCCAGCGGAACAGCATGCCGATGAGGAAGCCGGACACCGCCCACGGGAAGAACACCAGCGCCTGGTAGAGGCCGCGGAAGCGGAACCGCTTGCGCAGGGCGAGCGCGATGAGGAACCCGATCACAAGCTGCGGCACGAGCGAGCCGACCACCCAGAGCACGGAGTTCCAGGCCACGGTCGGAAACGCCGGGTCGCGGAAGACGGCGAGGAAGTTGTCGAAGCCCACGAACGGCGTCGACGTGAGATCCCACAGGTTCCAGTCGTGGAAGGCCATGCGGGCGCCCTGCAGCATCGGCCAGTAGGTGAACCAGCAGACGAAGACGATCGCCGGCGCGAGGAAGGCCAGCAGCGTGAGCGCGGTGCGCCCCCGGAACGGGCGTCGACGCGATGCCGGGGAGGCCCCGCCGGCGGTGCCGACGGAGCCCCCTTCACGGATGGTGCGGGCCACGGATCAACCCTTCTCCGCGGCGTACTTCTCGGTCCAGAACGCGTCCCACGAGGCGAGGAGGTCCTTCGTGGACATGTTGCCCAGCAGCACGCTCTGCACGTCCTGGTCGGACTTCTGGATCCACTCGGTCCACCAGCTCACCCCGCGCGGCTGACGCACGTTGACGTAGGTCTCCGGGTCCTCGGTCATGGTGACGTAGCTGGTCCAGGGGCCGGTGGAGTAGAACTCGTCGTCCGCGGCGGCCGCGATGATCGGGACGAGGCTGTTCGCCTGCGCGAACTCGGTGGCGGGCTCGGCGGACGACAGGAACTCGACGAGCTTCACCGCGGCCTCCTTGTGCTCGCTGTTCTCCGCGACACCCCAGCCGGCGACGGCGAGGGGCTGTGCGGCCTTGCCGGACGGGCCGACGAGCAGCGGCGCGGTATCCCACTGGTCCTCGGTCAGCGAGGAGTCCTGCACCGTCGCGATGACCTCCGGGTCCTGCAGGAGGAAGGCCGTGGTGCCGTTGGTGAACCCGGCGACCATCTCGGGGTAGCCCCACGAGACGGCGGACGGCGGCGAGGCTTCCTTGAACAGGTCGAAGTAGTCGTCGACGGCCTCCTGCGCTTCGGGGGCGGCGAAGATCGTCGAGCCGTCCTCCATGAGGAACGCGTCCTCCGTGTCGAGGCCGTCGATCGTGTAGGCCTCGATCGCGGCGACGACGTTGCTGTTCGCGTTCTGACCGCCACGGAACGCGTACCCGTAGATGTTGTTCGACGGGTCCTGGATCGCCGACGCCTGCTCCAGCAGGTCCTTCCAGCTGTGCGGCGGGCCGTCGAAGCCGGCCTGCTCGACGAGGTCGGTGCGGTAGAACAGCGACAGGCCGTAGAAGCCGTAGGGGACGAAGTAGCTCTTGCCGTCTTCCGCGACCGAGGCCGACTGCGCGTTCTCGGTCAGGGCGTCCCAGCCGTCCCACTTCTTCAGATCGGGACCGAGGTCGTAGAGCCAGCCGTTGTTCGCGAACGGCCCGACGGTGATGTCGCGCACCTCGAGCACATCGACGCCCTTGCCGGACTGCAGCATCTGCTGGATCTTCTGGTCGGCCTGCTCGGTGGGCGGGGAGACGAGGGTGACGGTGATGTCGGGGTTGTCCTTCTCGAACTCGTCGAGCAGTCCGCGGAGGAGCTCCGTGCGCGCCGGGTTCGTCAGGCTCTCGACCATCTGGAGGGTGACGCTGCCGTCGCCGCCGGACGAGCCGGAGCCTCCGGAGCAGCCGGTGAGTGCGAGGACGGCGACGGTGCCGACTCCGGCTGCGGTCGTCAAGATCTTGTTCTTCACGATGTGCCTCTCGGTGGGGGTGGGTGGTGTTCGGG
>NZ_QCXO01000128.1:0-88610 GCF_023383675.1 Microbacterium sp. ER1 | reverse complement strand
GGCCGGGGTGGATGCAGCGGCAGCAGGCTCGGCGGCGGCAGCGGGAGCAGGGGTGGAACCCGACTCGTACGCGGCGAGCTTCGCCTTCAGCTCGGCGTTCTCCTCGAGGGCCTTGCGCCACTCGATGACGATCTCGTCGAGGAAGTCGTCGACCTCGTCCGGGTCGAAGCCGTCCTTGAAGCGGACGTGCTGGAACTGCTTGGTGACGACGTCATCCGGGGTAAGTGCCATGGGTGGCTCCTCTTTCGATGAGTTCGATTGCCAGTACCGATGTATGGCGTGTTCGTGATGTGGCGCGAACCCGGGGCGCGCACCTGGGTGCCAGCATAGCCCCCGAGCCTTGGGGTCGCGATGCCACGACACCCAGGCTCGGAGAACTCGCAGCCGTCCCCGGGCGCGACACGCGGGGTGGTCAGCGGATGAACAACCGGACGATGTTCATCAGGATCAGGACGACCAGAAGGGTCAGCGCGAAGCCGAAGTCCAGCGAGAGCTGACCGATGCGCAGCGGAGGGATGATCCGCCGGAAGAACCGGATGGGCGGATCGGTGACGGTGTACACCGCCTCCGCGGCCACGAGGCCGAAGCCCTTCGGACGCCATTCCCGATTGAACATCGGGATGTAATCCAGGATGAGCCTCGCGAAGAGCACGAGGATGTAGACCAGCAGCACCAGATGGACGATGCTGGCGAGGACCGAGACCAGCTGCACGGTCTACGAGTGGTCGAAGCCCGCAGACTCGGCGTCTGCGTGCGCGATACCCCCGTGACCGGACACCGCGATGTTCTCCGGCGAGAGCAGGAAGACCTTGGAGGTCACCCGCTCGATCCGGCCGTAGAGGCCGAGGGAGAGACCGCTCGCGAAGTCGATGAGGCGGCGCGCGTCGGCGTCGCTCATCTGGGAGAGGTTGATGATGACCGGGACGCCCTCGCGGAAGCTCTCCGCGATCAGCTGGGCGTCGCGGTACTGCTTCGGGTGGACGGTGAGGATCTCGTTCACGGCTCCTGCTGCGGGCTGGCGGACGGCGACGGGACGGCGGAGCGGCGTGACGGGGGCCGGAGCCGGCTCTTCGCGCTCACGTTCGCGCTCGCGCTGGGCGCGCGTGGGTGCCGGCGTCTCCTCTTCGTAGACCTCTTCCTCGTCGGCGAGGCCGAGATACACCATGGTCTTCTTCAGCGGGTTACCCATCGTGTCCTCCGGTTCGAACGTTTCGGGCTGGTCTTGTCACAGGTTAACCCCGGGCGGGGCGCGGTCCCGTGATTGCGGAACCGATCCGCAGGTGTGTCGCGCCGGCGGCGATGGCCTCGGCGAAGTCGCCGGTCATCCCGGCGGAGATCCACGTCGCGTCGGGAGCGACGGTCCGCACGTCGGCGGCGATGTGGTGCAGACGGGCGAAGGCGCTCGCGGGGTCCTCGTCGAGGGGTGCGACGGCCATCACGCCCCGGAGCCGCAGCGAGGGCAGGCTGAGCACGTGCTCGGCCAACGCCACCGCCGACGCCGGCGCCACCCCTCCCCTGCCCTCGTCCTCGGTGAGGTTCACCTGCACGAGCACGTCGAGCACCTCGTCGGTCTCTGCGGCACGATGCAGGGCGTCGGCGAACCGGTCACGGTCCACGGAGTGCACGACGTCGGCGCTCCGCCTGATCGCCGCGGCCTTGTTCGTCTGTCCCTGTCCGATGAAGTGCCACTCGAGGTCGAGCGCGGAGAGCTCGCCCGCCTTGGCGGTGAGCTCCTGCTGTCGGTTCTCCCCCACCGCCTGCACCCCGAGTGCGTGCAGATCGCGCACCAGCGAAGCGGGGTGGAACTTCGTGACGACGATCCGGGTGATCTCCGCGGGAGACCGCCCGGCGGCACGCGCGGCGTCGGCGATCTTGTCGTCGATCGCCGACAGCCGCGCGGCCAGATCCGATGGCGCCGAGGCGCCGACCGGTGTCGTCACTTCAGGAATTCGGGGATGTCGATGTCGTCGTCGGCGAAGGCCGGCTCGATGCTCGTCGCCGGTGTGCGCGGTGCCGCGGACGCCGGGGCGGGCTCGGGCGTGCTCTTCTCGGCCGCAGGCTCGCTGGTCTCCGACAGCGCCACCTCGGGAAGGGATGCGGTCGAGGGACGCGAGACGACCATCGGGTCCAGTCGCAGCGAGGGCTCCCCGCCGTCGAAGCCCGCGGCGATCACGGTCACCCGCACCTCGTCGCCGAGCGTGTCGTCGATGACCGTACCGAAGATGATGTTGGCCTCGGGGTGCGCGGCCTCCTTGACGAGGTCCGCCGCGTCGTGGATCTCGAAGATGCCGAGGTTCGAGCCACCCTGGATCGAGAGCAGCACCCCGTGGGCGCCTTCGATGGAGGCCTCGAGCAGCGGCGACTCGACGGCGAGCTCCGCCGCCTTGATCGCGCGGTCGGCGCCGCGGGCCGAGCCGATGCCCATCAGGGCGGATCCGGCTCCCTGCATGACCGACTTCACATCGGCGAAGTCCAGGTTGATGAGACCGGGGGTCGTGATGAGGTCGGTGATGCCCTGCACACCGGCGAGGAGGACCTGGTCGGCGGTGGCGAACGCCTCGATCATCGAGATGCCGCGGTCGCTGATCTCGAGCAGACGGTCGTTCGGGACGACGATGAGGGTGTCGACCTCTTCCTTCAGCTTCGCGACGCCCGCCTCGGCCTGGCTCTGGCGGCGACGCCCCTCGAAGGAGAACGGCTTCGTGACGACACCGATGGTGAGCGCACCGATCGACTTCGCGATGCGGGCGACGACGGGAGCGCCACCCGTTCCGGTGCCACCGCCCTCTCCGGCGGTGACGAAGACCATGTCGGCGCCGGTCAGCGCCTGCTCGATCTCCTCCGCGTGGTCCTCTGCGGCACGACGACCCACCTCGGGGTCGGCACCGGCACCGAGGCCGCGGGTGAGCTCGCGGCCCACGTCCAGCTTGACGTCGGCGTCGCTCATGAGCAGCGCCTGGGCGTCGGTGTTGACGGCGATGAACTCGACTCCGCGGAGACCGAGCTCGATCATGCGGTTGACGGCGTTGACGCCGCCACCGCCGACGCCGACGACCTTGATCACGGCGAGGTAGTTCTGGTTCTGGCTCATGGCCGGCCTCCGATTAGTAGAGCCTGGAAGGGGGAACCTTAAACCTCAACTAGAGGTGTAAAGTATTTCCCGGTATTGCGTTCTCTCAGATCGAAGGTAAGCGCCGCCCGCCCGCGCGCCCGCAACGCCGTGGGCGTGTCGCGCCATTCCTGCGGAAAGCGCTCAGCCGACGACCGCGACGTCGGGCGAGGTCACGTCGATCGACGAGGCCGTGGGGTTCTTCACGAGCGCCGCGGAGAGCGCGAGCGCCTTCAGCGCGCTGTCTTCCTCGCTCCCCCACACGACCGTGAGGCCGGAGTCGAGGGTGAGGGTCACGTCGTCCGCCGTCGAGGCACGGACCCCCGTGAGGGCGCTGCGGATGTCGGCGGGGAGGGCACGCACGACGAGCCCGGCGCTGCGGAACGCCGAGGAGTCCACGCCCCCCTCGACCTCCACCAGCGGCTGACCTGCCGGGCGCTCCTCGGTCGTCGAGAGCGCGACGCCCGCGGCGTCGACGAGGGTGAAGCCGGCATCGGACTCGATCACGCCGATCGGTGTGCGCTCGACGATACGGACCGTGAGGTCGTGCGGGGGTCTCGCCTCCAGCGCGTAGGTCTCGATGAGCGGGAAGGCCAGCAGCGCGGCCTTGACCTCACTGGTGTCGACGAGCGCGAGCGGCGTGCCCATCTGGTCCGCCAACGCGCCCTCGATCACCGCCGGATCGATCGTGGTCGTCCCGGTGACCGTGATGCGCTCGACCGCGAAGAGCGGACTGTAGGCCGCCGCGACGCTTCCGCCGATCAGCAGCACGATCGCGCCGACGACGCTCAGCCAGGTGATGCGGCGCCGACGCGAGCGCTGGGTGAACCGACGGATCTCCGCGCGGAGGGCCTTGCGACGCGCGCGCGCAGCCCGCCAGACGTCCATCGAGGAGCTCGGGACGGCCGCTTCCTGCTCCCCCTCGACCCCGGGGGCGCCGAGATCGTCCTGGACAGCCTCGTCCGCCGGCGACGGAGCGGCACCGCGGCGGCGGCGGCTGCGCGCGGATGCGGCGTCCGTCTCCTCCGGTGCATCCGGGGCGCTCGGGAGCGGGGGCGGCCGGCGCATGGGCTACGCCCCGTCGGTCCGGCGCAGCGAGTCCAGCACCTGCGGGATGATCTGATAGACGTTGCCGCAGCCGAGGGTCACGACGAAGTCGCCGTCGGTCGCCACGGATGCCGTGTAGTCGGCCGCCTCCTGCCAGTCGGCGACGAAGTGCACACGGGAGGGGTCGTGGAACGCGCCGCTCACCAGCTCGCCGGTGACGCCGGGCACCGGATCTTCTCTGGCGCCGTAGACGTCCAGCATCACGGTGTGGTCGGCGAGCTCCTCCAGGACGTCCGCGAACTCCTGGTACATGTGCTGCGTCCGCGAGTAGGTGTGCGGCTGCTGGATCGCGATCAACCGTCCGGAGCCGGCGATGCTGCGCATGGCTTCGAGCGCCGCACGCACCTCGGTCGGGTGGTGGGAGTAGTCGTCGTAGACCGTGACCCCGCGCTCCTCGCCATGACGCTCGAGACGACGGACGGTCCCCGCGAAGCCTTCGACGGCGCGCACGGCGTCGCGGAGCGGGTGGCCGAGCGCGAGCAGCACGGCGACCGCCCCGGTGGCGTTGATCGCGTTGTGCACGCCGGGGACGGCGAGCTGCATGCGCTCGGTCTCGCCGCCGTGCGAGACGACCGCGGCGACGGGACCTGCCGTAACGATCTCGCTGACTCGGACGTCGGCACCCTCGGCCTGACCGAACGTCAGGACCCGCGGGTGGGACAGTCCTGCCAGGACCCGGAGCGCGCCGGGGTCGTCGCTGGAGATGACGACCGCCTCCGACGCGGCGTCCGCGAAGCGCACGAAGGCGTCGTGGAAGGCCTCGTCCGAGCCGTAGTGGTCGAGGTGATCGGGGTCGACGTTCGTGATGAGCGCCACCGCCGTGTCGTAGAGGAGGAAGGTGCCGTCCGATTCGTCGGCCTCGATGACGAAGAGGTCGCCGCTCCCGGTGGCGCTGGACGTGCCGAGCTGCTCGATCACGCCACCGTTGACGAAGTGCGGATCGGCGCCGAGGTCACGCAACGCGGTGACGATCATGCCCGTCGAGGTCGTCTTGCCGTGCGCGCCCGCCACCGAGACGAGGCGCCGCGTGCCGATCAGCCAGTGCAGCGCCTGGGACCGGTGGATGACGTGGAGGCCCCGCTCCTTGGCGGTGACGAACTCGGGGTTCTCCGGCCAGATGGCGCCGGTGTGCACGACCGTGTCGGCGTCGCCGAGGTGGGCGGCATCGTGACCGACGTGGACCGTCGCCCCCGCGGCGGCCAGCGCCCGCAGGTTGTCGCTGTCGGCACGGTCGCTGCCGGAGACGCGGATGCCCGCGTCGAGGAACATCTTGGCGAGTCCGCTCATCCCGGATCCACCGATGCCGATGAAGTGCGCGGCGGTGATCGTGTCGGGGATGGGGAGGGAGAGGTCGGGTCTGATCATGTCCGCTTCAGTCTACTTTTCGTTCGCGTCCGGTCGGCGGCGTCACGCCGCACCGAGGGCACGATCGATCATCGCCACGACGTTCTCGGTCCCGGTGCGGGTGCCCGCGGTCTCCGCGGCCTCCGCCATCCTCCGGATGCGGTCGGGATCGCCGAGCAGCGGCACGACGATCCGCCGGACGGCGTCGCCGTCGAAGGTCGCGTCGTCGAGGAGCTGCGCGGCACCGGCGGCCACGGCCGACCCGGCGTTCAGACGCTGCTCCCCGTTGCCCACCGAGTACGGCACGTACAGCGCGGGGATGCCGAGCGCGCTGATCTCGCTGACCGTCGCCGACCCCGAGCGCGACACGATGAGGTCGGCCAGCGCGAACGCGAGATCCATGCGGTCGACGTACCGACGGAGGGCATAGCCGGCGACGCCCGGATCGGGAAGGTCGCTGCGCTCCCCCGTCACGTGCAGCAGTTGCCAGCCGGCGGCGAGGACGTCGCGCCAGGAATCCGCCAGAGCGTCGTTCAAGCGCTGCGCTCCGAGCGAGCCGCCGAAGACGAGCAGCACGGGGCGATCGGGGTCGAGCCCGAAGTACTCCGCGGCCTCGGCACGCCGAGCCGCCCGGTCGAGCGTGATGACCTCGCGCCGCAGCGGCATGCCGACCACCTCGCTCCCGCGGAGGGGCGTCCCGGCGAACGCGACGCCCACGCCCGCCGCCGCACGGGCACCGAGCACGTTCGCCAGCCCGGGCTTCGCGTTGGCCTCGTGGACGACGAAGGGCACGCGCTCGCGACGCGCGGCGACGTAGGCGGGTGCGGAGGCGTAGCCGCCGAAGCCGACGACGACGTCGATGCCGTGCTGACGGATGTGCGCGCGCACCTGCGCGATCGCCCGACGGAACCGCGCGGGGAACGCGGCGGCCTGCGCGTTCGGCCGCCGCGGGAACGGCACCTTGTCGACGATGAGCAGCTCGTAGCCGCGCTCGGGGACGAGGCGGGACTCCAGGCCTTCGGCCGTGCCGAGCACGAGGATCGTCGCGTCGGGGTCGCGCTCGCGGAGCGCGTCGGCGACGGCGAGCAGCGGATTGACATGGCCGGCGGTGCCACCGCCGGCGAGGAGGTACGAAGTCACCTCGCGACCCTACCCCGCTCGGCTGACTGCTTCTCGGCGACCGGGATGGTCCGAGCGAAGGCCAGCAGCACACCGCAGGCGATGAGCACCGCGAAGAGCGCCGTCCCACCCTGGGACATGAAGGGAAGCGGCACGCCCATGACGGGGAAGACCCCGATGACGACGCCGATGTTCAGGACCGCCTGGCCGACGATCCAGACCGTGATCCCCCCGGCCGCGACGCGGATGAAGGGGTCCGAGGTCTTGCGGATCACGTGGAACGCGCCCACCGTGAAGAACGTGAAGAGGGCGAGCACCACGATGCAGCCGATCAGCCCCAGCTCCTCGCCGACGATCGCGAAGATGAAGTCGTTGCCGGCGGCGGGCAGCCACCCGTACTTCTCCTGGGAATTGCCGAGACCGAGGCCGAAGACACCGCCGGAGGCCATGCCCCAGATGCCGTGGATCGACTGGTAGCAGTCCGTGTAGTACAGCGCCATGTCGTCGCAGGTGGCGGTGATGCGGCGCATGCGGTCCTCGCTGGAGAGCGCGTACGCCAGCACCGCGACCACGCCCAGGATCATCGGGATGATGAACAGCCGCAGCTTCACGCCGGAGAAGAAGAGGCAGCCGAGGAGGATGAGGACCATCACCATCGCGGTGCCGAGGTCCTTGCCCGCGAGCACGGTGCCGATCGCCAGCGCGCCGACCGGCACGACGGGGATGAAGACGTGGTGCCAGGTGCCGAGCATGGTCTGCTTGCGCAGCAGCACCGCGGCGATCCACAGGGCGAGCGCCAGCTTGAGGAACTCAGACGGCTGCATCTGGAAGCCCGCCACCTGGATCCAGTTCCGGTTTCCGCCGTCGGCGATGCCGAGCGGGGTGAACACCAGGAGCTGGAGGACCACCGCGCCGAACAGCGCGGGCCATGCCATGCGCTTGAGGAAGTCCACGGGGAAGCGGCTGATGAGGAACATCATCGGGATGCCGAGCAGGGCGAACACACCCTGCCGGAGGGCGCCGTCCAACGGGTTCTGCGCGTTGGCCACGGCGGTGGCGCTCGTCGCGGACAGCACCATGACGAGGCCGAAGATCGTGAGGAGCAGGGCGGTCGACGCGATCAGCAGGAACTCGGTCGAGACCGGCGTGAACCGGCGCCCGAGCGAGACCCGGGCCGCGAGCCCGCCCGACTCAGACCGCGGAGGGCGAGCCACCTGCGTCATCGGTGCTCCCCCGATCGATCCATTCCTGCACCGCTTCGGCGAAGCGGTGGCCGCGATCCGCGTAGCTGGAGAACTGGTCGAAGGATGCGGCGGCGGGAGCGAGGAGCACGGTGCCCTCCCCGTCGACGATCCCCGCCGCGATCTCCACGACGCGGTTCATGACCTGTCCAGTGTCGCCAGCATCGACCTCGAAGACCGGCACCGTCGGCGCGTGTCGCTCGAATGCCGCGACGACGGCCGTGCGGTCCACTCCGATGACCACCGCTGCGCGCGCGGTCGAGCCGGCGTCCGCGACGAGATCGGCGATGTCGACGCCCTTGAGATCGCCGCCGACGACCCACACCGCTCCGGGGTACGCGCGCAGCGAGGAGGCGGCGGCGTGCGGGTTCGTCGCCTTGGAGTCGTCGATCCAGGTGATGCCGGCGTGCCGCGCGACGACCTCGATGCGGTGCGCGTCCAGCCGGAAGCTCTGCAGCGCCCCGTGGATGGCCTCGGGCTCGATTCCGAGGGACCGGGCGAGGGCACTGGCGGCGAGGATGTTCTGCACGATGTGCGGGGCGGACAGCCCTGCCGCCTCCAGGTCGGCGACCGTCGTCAGCTCCAGCGCGCTGCGCGCGCGGTCGTCGAGGAAGGCCCGATCGACGAGCAGCCCCTCCACGACGCCGAGGTCGCTCGGCCCGGGGATGCCCAGGTCGAAGCCGATGGCACGAGCGCCCTCGACGACCTCGGCCTCCTCGACCATCCGCCGCGTGGCCTCGTCGGCCTTGTTGTAGACGCAGGCGACGCGGGTGTTCCGGTAGACCAGTGCCTTCGCGTCCCGGTACGCCTGGGCGCTGCCGTGCCAGACGAGATGATCGTCGGCGAGGTTGAGGCAGACCGCGGCGTGCGGGAAGAGCTCCCCCTCCGGGCGCGACAGGCCGAGATACCAGAGCTGGTGGCTGGAGAGTTCGACGACGAGCACGTCGAAGCCGGCGGGGTCGCGGACCGCGTCGAGCACGGGGACGCCGATGTTACCGCAGGGTGCGGCACGCAGCCCGCCGGCGACGAGCAGCGTCGCCGTGAGCTGGGTCGTCGTCGTCTTGCCGTTGGTCCCGGTGATGAGCACCCAGTCGGCCGGCGTGCCGTCCGCGCGGAGGACCTTGTCACGCACCCGCCAGGCGAGCTCGACGTCGCCCCAGAGCGCGATGCCCTCGTCCTGGACCCAGCGGATGACGGGGTGCGACGGAGCGAAACCCGGGGAGGCGATGACGACCTCGGGCGCGAACGCCGTCAGCGCCTCGGGCACCGCGTCCAGCGGACCGAGCTCCAGCCGGGCGCCGATGACAGGGAGCAGACGGGCGTACTCCTCTTCCGCCGACGCGCTGAGCACGAGGACGTCGGCACCGAGCTCGGCGAGGGTGTCGGCGACGGAGAAGCCGGTCATGGAGAGGCCGAGGACGGCGACGCGCAGGCCACGCCAGTCGGCGTGCCAGCTCGTCAGCCCGGCCAGGCGCTCAGCCGACACGGGTCAGCCATTCGACGTAGAAGAGCCCGACGGCGGAGACGGCGAGCAGACCCGCGATGATCCACATGCGCACCACGATGGTGACCTCCGACCATCCCCGCATCTCGAGGTGGTGGTGGAACGGGCTCATGAGGAAGAGCCGCTTGCCGCGGGTGATCTTGAAGTAGGCGCGCTGCAGGATCACGGATCCGGAGGCGAGCACGAAGACACCGGCGATGATGAGGAGCAGCAGCTCGGTGCGGGTCATGACCGCCATCGCGGTGATGACGCCGCCGATGGCCATCGAACCCACATCTCCCATGAACACCTTGGCCTTCGGGGCGTTCCACCACAGGAAGCCGATGAGGCTGGCGGCGAACGACGCCGAGATGATGGCGAGGTTGAACGGGTCGCGCACCTCGTAGCAGCCGCCGAGGGAACCGGGGTCTCCGCCGATGCAGGGCTGCTTGAACTGCCAGAACGCGATGAGGCTGTACGCACCGACGACGATCACGCCCGCACCGGCGGCGAGGCCGTCGAGGCCGTCGGTGAGGTTGACGCTGTTGGAGGTCGCGACCCCGATGATCGAGATCCAGGCGAGGTAGAGGATCCAGCCGAGGATGACACCGAACGCGAAGAGGTTCAGCCACGTGATGTCGCGGAAGAGGGAGATGGACGCACTGGCCGGCGTCTGCCCCCACTTGTTCGGGAAGTTCAGCGCCACGATCCCGAACGGGATCACGACGATGAGCTGCCCGATCACCTTGCGCCACCCGGAGAGCCCGAGGCTGCGCTGGCTGCGCACCTTCATGTAGTCGTCGATGAACCCGACCACGCCGAAGCCGACCATGAGCCAGATGACGAGGATCGCGGACAGCGCCGGGGTCTCGCCGCTGACGAGGACGCCGGTGAAGTAGCCGACGATCGAGCCGAGGATGAAGATGACCCCGCCCATCGTGGGCGTGCCACGCTTGGCCTCGTGGCTCGGGTTGCCGGCGGCTTCCGGGGTGCGGATGACCTGCCCCCAGCCCCACTTCCGGAAGAGCCGGAGGAAGACGGGAGTCAGGAAGAGAGTGAAGGCGAGCGAGATGGCCGCCGCCATGATGAGGGACCTCACGAGAACAATTCTCCCAGACGATCGCCGAGATGCCGGAGGCCCACGGAGTTGGACGACTTCACGAGGACCCGGTCGCCGTCGCGCAGCTCGGTGCGGAGGTACTCGAACGCGGCGTCCTGGTCCGGCAGATGCACGGCCTCGCTGTCCCACGATCCCTCGCCGACGGCGGCGAGGTACAGCCGACGGGCCTCCGGGCCGACCACGACGATGCGCCGGATGTTGAGGCGCACCGCGAGGAGGCCGATGCGGTCGTGCTCCTCCCCCGCGCTCTCGCCGAGCTCGCTCATCGCGCCGAGGACGGCGACGGTGCGCTCGTCGGGGCCGGTGATCTGGGCGAGGGTCCGCAAGGCGGCTGCCATCGAGTCGGGGCTGGCGTTGTACGCGTCGTTGATGATGCGGACGCGGTCGTTGCCCAGGGGCTGCATGCGCCAGCGCTCGGCGATCTCGACGGTCTCCAAGCGGGCGACGGCGTCGGCAGCGGCCACACCGAGCTCGACGGCCGCGGTGATCGCGGCGAGGGCGTTCGTGACGTGGTGCGCGCCGAGGACGCGCAGCCGCAGCGGCAGCTCCTCTCCCGCGGCCTCGATCACGCACTGCGTGCCGGAGGCCGAGACCTCGATGTCGCGCGCGTGCACGGCGGCCGCGGCGGACTGGCCGAAGCCGACGACCCGGAGGCTGCGGCTCTCCGCGAGCTCGCGCATCGCCCACACCCGGGCGTCGTCGGCGTTGAGCACGGCCGTGCCGGGCACGCGGGCCGCGGCGACGAGCTCGGACTTGGCCTTCGCGGTGGCCTCGATGCCGCCGAAGCCCCCGGCGTGCGCCATCCCGACCATGAGCACGACGACGAGGTCGGGCTCGACGAGGCCGGCGAGCCGCGCGATGCTGCCCGGCGCGGCGGCGCCGAACTCGCTCACGAGGAAGCGGGTGTCGTGCGTGACGCGGAGCATCGTCACCGGGGCGCCGACCTCGTTGTTGAAGGACTTCACCGGAGCGACGGTCTCACCCTCGTCCTCGAGGATGCGGGCGAGGAAGTTCTTGGTCGTCGTCTTGCCGTTGGAGCCGGTGATGCCGACGATGCGCAGGTTCCCGCCGGCGCGCACGCGCGCCACGACCTCGCGGGCGAGGTCGCCGAGCGCGGCGACGGCATCCGGGACGACGATCTGTGAAACCGGGACGTCGACCGGACGCTCGACGATCGCCAGCACCGCGCCGGCTTCGACGGCGGCGCCGACGAAGCGGTGTCCGTCCGTCTCGGCTCCGGGCTTGGCGACGAAGATCGAGCCCGCCTCCATGGTGCGGGAATCGGTGTCGACGATGCCGTCGACCACCGTCTCCGGCGTGTGCTCTCCGGCCACGCGCAGCTCACCACCGACGGCGGCGGCGATCTCAGCGAGCGTCAGGGCGATCATGTCATCTCCATGCGCGGCTCTCGCCGGCTATCCGAACTTGGGGAGGAGCGCGTCCATCGGGACAGAGGACGGCATCACGCGATAGGTCTTCATCACCTGCGTCATCGCCTTCTGGAAGGCGGAAGCGGTGGCCGCGGACGATACAACCTTAGTCGGCTCGTCGAGGGTCACCACGACGACGTACTGGGGGTCGTCGACGGGAGCGAAGCCCACCATGCTGGTGTAGTAGACGCCCGCCTTGTAGCCGCCCTTGCCGTCGGACACCTGTGCGGTACCGGTCTTGCTGGTCACGCGATAGCCGGGCACCTGGATGCGATCCGCGTTCCCGCCCTGCACGGCCACGTTCTCGAGCATGCGCGTCAGATCGGCCGCGGTCTGCTCCTTCACGATCTGCTCGTGCTTCGGCTTCGGGGTCTCCGTGACCGTCCCGTCGGGTGCGGTGCAGGACTCGACCATCGTCAGGTCGATCTTCTCCCCGCCGTTGGCGATGGCCTGGTACGCGCCGGCGAGTTGGGGAGCCGTCACGGTGAAGTACTGGCCGAACGTCGTCGTGTAGAGCGACTGGCTGTCCCAGTCGCTCACCGGGTGGAGGATGCCCCCCACCTCGGAGGGGAAGTCCAGCGTCTTCTGACCGACGCCGAAGCGCTGCAGGTAGTCGTAGCGGACCTCGGGGGCGACCATCGTGCCGAACTTCGACAGCGCCGTGTTGGACGAGTCGATCAGTCCGCCGGCCAGCGTGTAGTTGTACGCGGGGTGGCTGAACGCGTCGTTGACCACGGCGCCGTTGGGGAACGTCTCCCGCGACGAGGCCGTGACGGTGCTGAGCGGAGTGAGGCCGGCACCCTCCATCGCCGCCGCCGCCGTGATCGCCTTGAACGTCGAGCCCGGCTCGAAGTCGCGGTGGAAGATCTGGCTGTAACGGGTCTCCGGCGTCGAGGAGTCCAGGTCGTTGGGGTCCATGGCCGGCCACTCGGCGGCGGCGCGGATCTTGCCGGTGCCCACCTCGACCACCGTCACGGTCCCGCCCTTCGCGCCCTGCTTCTGGGCCTCCTCGCCGACCATCTGCTGGAGGTACCACTGGAGGTCGCTGTTGATCGTGAGCTGCACGGTGCCGCCGTTCACGGCGTCGGTGACGGACTCGCTGCCCGGGATCACGACCCCGTCCTTGCCCTTGCGGTACGTCTTCTCACCGTCCACGGGCGCGAGGCACGACTCCTCGAGCTGCTCCACACCGGCTTTGGCCTCGCCCGTGTTGTCGAGGAAGCCCAGCACGTTGCCGGCGACCGCGCCGTTCGGATAGACCCGCGTCTCGCGCGGCTTCAGCGCCAGGTAGGACCCGAGGCCGAGGTCGCGGAGCGCGATGTACTGCTCGGTGTTCAACCCGGTCTTCAAGGGCGCGTACTGGCTGTTCGGGTTCTCGGCCAGGGCGTCCGAGACCCGCTTGCGGATCTCCTCGCCCGGCACGCCCGTGATCTCGGCGATCTTCTCGGAGGCCTCGGCCCACGGCAGCGCCGGGTCCTTCTCCTCCGTGAGTCGGATCACCTGCGGGCTGAGCTGGGCGTCGTACACCATGACGCTCGACGCGAGGACGGTGCCCTCCGCGTCGACGATGGAGCCGCGCTGTCCGGGGATCGTCGACCCGTCCCCGATGTGCTCGAGGGACTGGCTGACGTGCTCGTCGGCGCTCACGACCTGGATGTCGATGAGGCGGACGACGAACGCCACCAGCACTGAGAGGATGACCGCCAGTGCGACGACGGTGCGTCGCCGCGGTCCGCGCGTGGCTCGTGTCGTCATGGGATCTCTCCGTCGATCGGGATGGTCAGTGGGTCGTGGGGCTGGGGAGGCCGTCGGTGAGGGCGGGCGGCAGATCCGTCGCGGGCGGAGTGCCGCCTGTGGACTCCTCCGCGGTCTGCTCCGCCGCGGGCGTCTCCTCGGTGACGAGGACGTTGCCGACGGCCGCCGGTCCGTGGGGGTCGACCGTCGAGATCCCCTCCGCGCCGGCACCGGCGCCGAAGACCGCGCCGTCGCTGAGACGCAGATACGAGGGCGCTCCCGCGACGACCATGCCGAGGTCGGCCGCATTGCCGGCGAGCACCTGCGGAGAGCTCAGACCCGTGAGCTCCTCCTTCAGTGCATCCGTGCGGAGATCGAGCTCGCGCTGCTGGGAGGTGAGCCCGGCGAGGGTGAACGAGTCCTGCGTGATGGCCAGGGAGAGTCCGACCTGCGCGGCACCGATCGCCAGGGCTCCGCCGAGGGCGACGAGCGCGTAGGCGAGCTTCGGCTTCCGCCGCCGCGCCGGCGCCGTCACGGGCTGGAGGCGGCGCTCCGGGGTCTTCTCCGGGACGACCGGCTGCAGCGGCAGGGTCGGCTTGCGGACTGCGTTCATGCTCATGCGCTCTCCCGCACCTTCTCGGCGGCGCGCAGGCGCACCGGTATCGCACGCGGGTTGCGTGCGCGTTCTTCGTCGTCGGCGAGTTCCGCCCCCTTGGTCAGGATGCGGAATCGGGGGGCGTGCTCCGGCAGCTCGACAGGGAGGCCGGCGGGTGCCGTCGAGGAGGACGCGGCGGCGAAGGCCTGCTTCACCAGCCGGTCCTCGAGGGACTGGTAGGACATCACGACGATGCGACCGCCGACGGCGAGAGCGTCCATCGCGGAGGGGATGGCGTCCGCGAGCACGTTCAGCTCCGCGTTGACCTCGATGCGCAGCGCCTGGAACACGCGCTTCGCGGGGTGCCCCGCACGCTGTGCCGCGGCGGGCGTCGCCGCCACGAGGATGTCCACGAGCTCCCCGGAGCGGGTGATCGGCTGCTTCTGGCGGGCGTCGATGATGAAGCGGGCGTACCGTGCGGCGAGCTTCTCCTCGCCGTACCGCTCGAAGATGCGGCGCAGGTTCCCCTCGCTGTACGTCGCGATGACGTCGGCGGCGGTGATGCCCTTCGTCTGGTCCATCCGCATGTCGAGCGGAGCGTCCTTGGAGTACGCGAAGCCGCGTTCGGCCTCGTCCAGCTGCAGCGACGAGACGCCGAGGTCGAAGAGGATCCCGGCGGCGCCCTGGGCGTGCAGACCGATCTCGTCGTAGACCGTGTGGACGAGCGTGACGCGGTCGCGGAACCGGGCGAGCCGCTCCCCCGCGATCTTCAGCGCGTCAGTGTCGCGGTCCAGGCCGATCAGACGGATGCCGGGGAAGCGCTCAAGCAGCGCCTCCGAGTGCCCGCCCATGCCGAGGGTGGCGTCGACGAGCACGGCGCCGTCCTCCCGGAGGGCCGGCGCGAGGAGCTCGACGCAGCGGTCGAGCAGGACGGGGGTGTGGATGTCGCGGAGGTTCATGATCTCTCTCGGGTCCGACCTTCGGCTCTGATCCCCCTCCGCTTCTCGACCCGGCACCGGGGAAGTGTGTCGGGGCGGGAGCGGCGGGGCATCACAGCCGTGGTCAGAACAGTCCGGGAATCACCTCCTGCTCCAGCTCGGCGTAGGACTCCTCGCCGGCGGCGAGGTAGGCGTTCCAGCTCTCCGCATCCCAGATCTCGGCGTGGGCGCCGACTCCGGTCACGATGAGCTCCTTCTGAAGACCCGCGTACTGACGCAGGTGGGCGGGGATGGTGATGCGGTTCTGGCTGTCGGGCATCTCCGCACTGGCACCGGAGAGGAACATGCGCATGAAGTCACGCGCCTGCTTGTTGGCGAGCGGGGCCTGACGGATCCGCTCGTGCATCGCCTCGAACTCGGCCGTGCTGAAGACGTAGAGGCACCGCTCCTGACCCCGGGTGACGACGATGCCGCCGCCCAGGTCCTCGCGGAACTTCGCGGGAAGAATGACCCGTCCCTTGTCATCCAGCTTCGGTGAGTGCGTGCCCAGCAGCATCGGCCATCACCCCCTCTCCGTCCGGCCAACTCGAGGTGCGCCCCACTTTACTCCACTTTCCTCCACATTCCTACGATGAATCCCGCGTATCGCGCCGCGGTTCGCAACCCGCACGCTCACGACCCGCGAGATTCCGCGGTGGAGCAAGGTGGAGGGCCAGTGGAGGGCCAGTGGAGGAGTCAGACGGCGTCAACGGACCGAAGACACGAAAAAGCCCGGATGCTCAGCATCCGGGCTTCGTGGTGGAGGAGAAGGGAGGGGGCTCAGTGACCGTCCTGGCGCCGATCCCACCGGTCGTTCATGCGATCCATGAAGGAGGAGGAGTCCTGCCGCTTCGGGGCGGTGCGCGTGCGGGTCTCTGCCGGACCGCTGCGCCGGACCGGGGTGACGGCCAGCATCACTCCGCCGAGCATGGCCGCGAATCCGATGACGCCGACCACGATGCCCCAGACGTCGCCGAGGATGACACCCACGACCAGTCCGCCGATGCCGGCGAGCAGGAGGAGGGCCCCGTAGACGAGGTTGCGATAGCTCAGCGTGCGATCACCCGACGGCGCGCTCACGACGTCGGCGTCATTGTGCAGGAGATGGCGTTCCATCTCGTCGAGCAGACGTTGCTCCTGTTCGGAGAGTGGCATCTCATCCCCCTCGGGTATCGTGCCCTCCAGTCTACGCGCGAGCAGCGTCCGGGGCTAGCGGTTCCCGCCTCACATCCTTTACGTATGCTGGGAGTCGTGCCGTCCCCCTCCCCCTCCGTCGCTGAGGCCGTAGCCGCGCGACTGGACCTCTTCCTCGACCGCATGCGAGCCGAGTCGGCCGAGTACGGCGAGGACGCCGCCGCCTTCCTCGCCGCGGCGGCGGACACCCTCTCCGGCGGCAAGCGCCTGCGCGCCCGGTTCTGTCACGCCGGGTGGCGTGCGGTCGCCCGGTTCCGCGATCGTCGCGCGGTCGAGGACGACCACCTGTGGGACGCCTGCGCCGCCCTCGAGATCTTCCAGTCCGCCGCTCTCGTCCATGACGACCTGATCGACAACTCGGACACCCGTCGAGGACGCCCCGCCGCCCACCGCGCACTCGAGTCCTCGCACCGCGCCGCCGGATGGTGGGGCGACGCCGCCGCCTTCGGGCGCGCCGGATCCGTCCTGCTCGGCGATCTCCTCGTGGCCTGGAGCGACGACCTCCTGGAGTCGGCGCTCGACGGGCACGCCGAGGCGAGGACCGTGCGGGTGGAGTATGCCCGGATGCGTCGCGACGTCACGACCGGGCAGTTCCTCGACATCGCCGAGGAGTCGGCGTGGAGCGTGAGCGACGACCGCGAGCACGCCGAGCGGGCGCTCCGCGTCGCCTCGCTGAAATCGGCGCGCTACAGCATCGAGCAGCCGCTGGTCCTCGGAGCGAGCCTGGCCGGCGCCGATGCCGAGCAGACGCGGGCGCTGCGCCGCTTCGGGCATCCGCTCGGTCTCGCCTTCCAGCTGCGCGACGATGTGCTCGGCGTGTTCGGCGACGCCGCCGTCACCGGGAAGCCCGCGGGCGACGACCTGCGGGAGGGCAAGCGGACCGTGCTCATCGCCTTCACCAGGGAGCGCCTGGACACCTCGGCCCGCCGGGTGCTCGACGAGATGCTCGGCGATCCCGACCTGTCGGCATCCCAGGTCTCCTTCCTGCAGGAGACGATCGCCGGAACCGGGGCTCTGGACCGCGTCGAGACGATGATCGCCGACTACGCCAGGGACGCCAACCGTGCGCTGACCGGCGCGCGCCTCGACGACGCAGCGGTCGGCGAGCTGCGCGACCTCGCCAGGGCCGCCACCGTGCGATCCTCCTGAGCAGGCTCAGGCGAGCGTGCGCGCGAGCCGGCGCACCTCGCTCTTGTGCCCCGCGAGGAGAGAGGCGATCGGCGAACGCCCGAGGGTCTCATCTTCGGCGAGCAGCCAGTCGATGAGCTCGTCGTCGGAGAACCCGGCGTCCTGCAGCACGATGATCGTTCCGCGCAGCGAGCTCAGCGGCTGTCCGTCCACGATGAACACGGAGGGGACCGCGAAGACACCGCTGCGGCGCGAGCCGACGAGGTAGTGCTCGTCGATCAGGCGTCGCACGCGACCCAACGGCTCGCCGAGGACCTCGACGAGGTCGGGCATGGTCAGCCACTCGAGCGCGGAATCAGGGGTTGCAGCGACGTTCTCAGACACGGTGCCACTATCTCACCTCCACGGCCCGGTCGCATGTTCGTCACTTTCGCCCCATGCGTCACACCCGTCACTTCTGTTGACATCTCTATACATCCGTGTCAGCGTGAAGTGCTCGAAAAGGGGGCCCGACGTGATCCTGCAGACAGCCGTGGCCGGCGCTCTCGCCGCCACCCTGACGGCGACACCCGCCGCCGCACCCGCACCACCGCTCGCACCGCACGAACGCCAGCGCGTCGCTCCGACGCGCGTCGTCCCCACGCAGAACGTGCCGCCGGGGCACGTCGTGCAGCCGGGCGACACGGTCGCCGGCATCGCCGGGCGGTACGGGCTCCGGACCGCCGACGTCCTCAGCTGGAACGGGCTCTCGATGCGCTCCGTGATCTACCCCGGGCAGACTCTCTCCCTGCGGGCACCTGCGGCGGCTCCGGCCCCGGCCGCGACACCCGCCACTGCCGCGGCGAAGACGCACGTCGTCGCGGCCGGCGACACGGTGTTCGCCATCGCCCAGACGTACGGGACCTCGGTGAGCGCCGTCCTCGCCGCGAACGGCCTGCCCCAGGGCGCGATCATCTACCCGGGCCAGAAGCTCGTCGTGTCCGCGGGCGCACCCGCCGCCCCCGCGGCCGCTCCCGCCGCAGCGCCGTCGACGCCCGCCCCCGCACCGGCCGCCGCCACGCACACCGTGGCCGCCGGTGAGACGCTGTTCTCGATCGCGCAGAAGTACGGCACCACGACGCAGTCCCTCTTCGCCTGGAACGGCCTCGAAGCCTCGTCGATCATCTATCCCGGTCAGAAGCTCGCCGTCCAGGGTGCTCCGGCGCCGACGCCCGCCGCCGCCCCGAGCGGCCAGCACACCGCCGCCCTGAATGCGGAGCAGGTGGCCAATGCCTCCCTCATCATCCGCATCGGCCGTGAGCTGGGCGCCTCCGACCGCGCGATCGCCACCGCTCTCGCGACGGGAATGGTGGAGTCGGGTCTGCGGAACCTCGACTGGGGAGACCGCGATTCGCTCGGCCTGTTCCAGCAGCGCCCCAGCACGGGCTGGGGCACGCCGGAGCAGATCATGGATGCGGAACGGAGCACGCGGGTCTTCTACGGCGGAACCGGCGATCCCAACGGCGACGTCACCCGCGGTCTGTTCGACATCCCCGGGTGGGAGTCGCTGTCCTTCACCGACGCGGCGCAGGCCGTGCAGATCTCCGCCTACCCCGAGCGCTACGGGCAGTGGGAGACGCAGGCGTACGCGTGGCTCGCACAGCACGGGTGACGATTCCGGAAATCCGGATGCGTCGAGGGGTGAGGCGTTCCCGGGGCTTTCAGCCAATCGTCCATAGACTTCTGTCGTGACGACCAACCATCAGGCCGACCCCCTCATCGGGCGGCTTGTCGACGGTCGCTACCGCGTCCGCGCGCGGATCGCCCGCGGCGGGATGGCCACCGTCTACGTCGCCACCGACCTGCGCCTCGAGCGCCGCATCGCCCTGAAGGTGATGCACGCGCACCTCAGCGACGACTCGGCGTTCCAGAGCAGGTTCATCCAGGAGGCCCGCGCGGCCGCCCGTCTGGCCGACCCGCACGTCGTCAACGTCTTCGACCAGGGGCAGGACGGCGAACTCGCCTACCTCGTCATGGAGTATCTGCCGGGCATCACCCTGCGCGAACTCCTCCGCGAGCAGAAGCGCCTGACCGTCGCCCAGACGATCACGATCATGGACGCCGTCCTCGCCGGACTGTCCGCGGCGCACCGCGCCGGGATCGTCCACCGCGACGTCAAGCCGGAGAACGTGCTGCTCGCGGAGGACGGCCGCATCAAGATCGGCGACTTCGGTCTCGCCAGGGCCACCACGGCGAACACCGCGACCGGTCAGCAACTGCTCGGGACGATCGCGTACCTCGCCCCCGAGCTCGTCACGCGCGGCACGGCCGACGCCCGCAGCGACATCTACGCGCTCGGCATCATGCTCTACGAGATGCTCGTCGGCGAGCAGCCCTACAAGGGCGAGCAGCCGATGCAGATCGCCTTCCAGCACGCCACCGAGTCGGTCCCCCGCCCCAGTGTGCGCAACCCCGCGGTCCCGGAGCAGCTCGACGAGCTCGTGCTCTGGGCGACGGAGAAGTCGCCGGACGAGCGGCCCGACGACGCACAGCAGATGCTGGAGCGCCTGCGCGAGATCGAGCGCGAGATCGGCGTCGCCCCCGCGGTGACCCGAACGACCGGCTCCGCCCGCGACCAGGCGGACTCCGGCGACCTCACCAAGGTCATGCCGGGCACGATGGTGCTCCCGGAGCCGGCGACAGCGACCTCCCCGGGGATCGACAACGCCACCATCCTCCGTCGGCGGGCCTCGAAGCGCCGCGCCCGCGGCACCTTCCTGCTGTCCCTCGTGCTCCTGCTGGCGGTCCTCGCCGGCGGCGTGGGCTGGTGGTTCGGCTCCGGCCCCGGTTCGCTCATCGCGGTCCCCGACGTCGCGGGACAGACGTACGACGAGGCGGCGGCCGACCTCACGGAGGCAGGCTTCGAACCGACGCAGCGCGACGAGTTCTCCGTCGACGTCGACAAGGGCATCGTCATCGAGACCGATCCCGGTACCGGCGCCAGGGTCGACAAGGGCACCACGGTCGCCGTCGTCGTCTCCGCCGGCCCGGCCTCGCACGAGCTCGCCGCCGTCGCCGGGCAGTCGGCCGACGACGTCCGCGCGGCGCTGGAGGCGGCGAACCTGGAGATCACCG
Organism: Microbacterium sp. ER1; assembly: GCF_023383675.1. NCBI lineage: Bacteria > Bacillati > Actinomycetota > Actinomycetes > Micrococcales > Microbacteriaceae > Microbacterium > Microbacterium sp. ER1. Next base: position 67,915 of record NZ_QCXO01000128.1, on the reverse strand, counting down.
ACGACGAGGAGTTCTTCACGGACGCGGCGAACGGCTCGGTGATCAACGTGCGCATCACGCCTCGGGACGGCGGAGACGCCTTCGGCTGCGAAGAGGGCTGCACGGTGCATGAGAAGGACACCGCGACCATGCAGGTCTCCCGCGGCGCCGTGCCCGACGTCACGGACATGACCGTCGCTCAGGCCACCGAGGCGCTGACCGGCAAGGGACTCAAGGTCGCCGAGGAGAGCATCTACCGCCCGAGCGACTCCATCGGCAAGGACCGCGTCATCGGGTACGCGGACCGCGCCGAGGAGGGAGCCTGGCGACCGGGCGAGACCATCCAGCTCATCATCTCGCAGGGGCCGCCGCTCTTCGACGTCCCCGATGTGTCGGGCATGACGCGCAACGAGGCCACCGCCGCCCTGCGTGACGCCGGCTTCACGTGGAGCTACACGAGCAGCACCGGACTCCCCGACTCCGTCTGGGACCTCCTCGCGAACGAGAACACGCGGGTGGAGTCGTACAGCCCGTCCGAACCGCAGCGCAAGGGCACGAGCATCACGCTCACCATGGGCTTCGCCGGCTGAGACCGAGACGACGAAGGGGCCGGAACATCGTTCCGGCCCCTTCGTGCATCCGCCTCGCGGATCAGCGCTTCTCAAGCTCCTCGGCCACGAGGAACGCCAGCTCCAGCGACTGCATGTGGTTCAGGCGCGGGTCGCACAGGCTCTCGTAGCGGGTCGCGAGCGCGGCCTCGTCGATCTGCTCAGACCCGCCCAGGCACTCGGTGACGTCGTCTCCCGTGAGCTCGACGTGGATGCCGCCGGGGAACGTGCCCACCGCACGGTGCGCCTCGAAGAAGCCGCGGACCTCGTCGACGACGTCGTCGAAGCGCCGCGTCTTGTAGCCGGTCGGCGTGGTGATGCCGTTGCCGTGCATGGGGTCGGTGACCCACAGCGGCTGCGCGCCGGATTCCCGGACGGCCTCCAGCAGCGGGGGCAGCGCGTCGCGGATGCGTCCGGCGCCCATGCGCGTGATGAAGGTCAGGCGTCCGGGCTCGCGCTCCGGGTCGAGCTTGTCGATGAGCGCCAGCGCCGTCTCCGGCGTCGTGGTGGGACCCAGCTTCACGCCGATCGGGTTCCGGATCTTGGAGAAGTAGTCGACGTGCGCGCCGTCGAGCTCGCGCGTGCGCTCCCCGATCCACAGGAAGTGGGCCGAGGTGTTGTACGGGGTGTCCGTCCGGGAGTCGATGCGCGTCATCGGGCGCTCGTAGTCCATGAGCAGGCCCTCGTGCCCGGTGAAGAACTCGACGCGCTTGAGCTCGTCGAAGTCGGCGCCGGCGGCCTCCATGAACTTGATCGCCCGGTCGATCTCCGCGGCCATGCGCTCGTAGCGCTGGTTGGCGGGGTTCTGGGCGAAGCCCTTGTTCCAGGAGTGCACCTCGCGGAGGTCGGCGAATCCACCCTGCGTGAACGCCCGGATGAGGTTCAGCGTCGACGCCGCGGTGTGGTAGCCCTGCAGCAGACGACCGGGGTCGGCCTGACGCGAGCCCTCGGTGAAGTCGTAGCCGTTGACGATGTCGCCGCGGTACGCCGGGAGCGTGACCTCGCCGCGGGTCTCCGTGTCGCTGGAGCGCGGCTTGGCGAACTGCCCGGCCATGCGTCCCATCTTGACGACCGGCATCGAGGCGCCGTACGTGAGCACCACGGCCATCTGCAGCACCGTCTTGATGCGGTTGCGGATCTGCTCGGCGGTCGCGCCGGCGAACGTCTCGGCGCAGTCGCCGCCCTGCAGCAGGAAGGCCTGCCCCGAGGCGGCCCGGGCGAGACGGTCGCGGAGGTTGTCGACCTCACCGGCGAAGACCAGCGGCGGAAGGCTCGAGATCTGCCGGGAGACGTCGGCGACGCGGTCGGCGTCTGGCCACTGCGGCTGCTGCTTGATGGGAAGCGAGCGCCAGGCATCAAGGGCTTCGATGTGGTGCGGGAGCATGCGTCCAGCCTAGTGGGCGGCGACACCGCCGAGACGCGCCCTGGAGCCTATGTGACGCGGCTCGGGAGGCGGTCCTTGACGGTCGATGCGTAGACGTCCTCGTACTCCTGCTGACCGAGCCGCTGGAGCGCCACCATGATCTCGTCCGTGACCGAGCGGAGGATGTAGCGGTCGTTCTCCATCCCGGCGTACCGGGAGAAGTCGAGGGGCTCGCCGATGACGATCCCGACCCGCATGACGCGCGGGATCCGCCGGCCGATGGGCATGGCCGTGTCGGTGTCGACCATGATGACCGGGATCACGGGGACCTTGGCTTCGAGTGCCATCCGGGCGATGCCGGTGCGGCCGCGGTAGAGCTTGCCGTCAGGGCTGCGGGTGCCCTCCGGATAGATGCCGAGGAGGTCGCCCCCGCCGAGCACCTGGAGACCCGTGTTGAGCGATGCCTCCGAGGCCTTTCCGCCCGAGCGGTCGATGGGGAGCTGCCCGGTCGCCTTCATGAAGAAGCGGGTAGACCACCCCTTGAGGCCCCGCCCGGTGAAGTAGTCGCTCTTCGCGAGGAACGACATGGGCCGGTCGATCACGAGCGGGAGGAAGATCGAGTCCGCGAAGGAGAGATGATTGCTGGCGAGGATCGCCGCTCCGGTCGCGGGCACGTTCTTCCGCCCCACGATCCAGGGGCGGAACACGGCCTTGACCACGGGGCCGATCACGACGTACTTCATCAGCCAGTAGAACATCGAGGTGAAGTCTAGCGCCGTGTCGCGGATCGTCCCGCTGTTCCCCCTCGCCACCTCGGGAAAGCGACTCAGTTTCACCCTGACCGCGACCCGGTGCCATACCCTAGACTCGGACCAACGCCCGTGCCCGACCGGTACCGAAGGAGCTGCCGTGGTCCAGTTTGAAGTCCCCGCGATCGTCCCCGCCGATCCCGACGCGAACGTCGCCGACCTGCTTGCGAAGCGCGTCGAGGCGACTCCCGACCGGGCGCTGTTCTCCGTCCCGCAGGGCGACGGATGGCGCGACATCACCGCCGCCGACTTCGAGACCGCGGTGATCGCGCTCGCGAAGGGCTTCGCCGCCGCGGGCATCCAGCCCGGCGAGAAGGTGGGCTTCCTCGCCCGCACCACCTACGAGTGGAGCCTCGTCGACTTCGCCCTCTTCTACGCCGGTGCGGTGATGGTGCCGATCTACGAGACGAGCTCGCCGTCGCAGATCCAATGGATCCTCGAGGACTCCGGCGCCATCGCCCTCCTGGTCGAGTCGCCGGAGCACTTCGCCCGCGTCGACGAGGTGCGCGGCGACCTGCCGCTGCTCCGGGAGGTCTGGCAGCTGCACCTGGGCGCGATCGACACGCTCACCGCCCAGGGGGCATCGGTTTCGGACGAGGAGATCCAGCGCCGCCGGAACCTCGCCGTCGGCTCCGACATCGCCACCCTCATCTACACCTCGGGGTCCACCGGGCGGCCGAAGGGCTGCGTGCTCACCCACAGCAACTTCGTCGAGCTGTCCCGCAACTCCGCGAAGGCCCTCGACGAGGTCGTGCAGACGCCGGGGTCCTCCACCCTCCTCTTCATCACGACGGCACACGTCTTCGCCCGCTTCATCTCCATCCTCAATGTGCACGCGGGGGTGCGCACCGGTCACCAGCCGGACACGCGCCAGCTGCTCCCGGCCCTCGGCTCGTTCCAGCCGACCTTCCTCCTCGCAGTCCCCCGCGTGTTCGAGAAGGTCTACAACTCCGCCGAGCAGAAGGCCGAGGCGGGCGGCAAGGGCAAGATCTTCCGCGCCGCCGCCGACGTCGCGATCGAGCACTCCCGGCTGCTGGAGGAGGGCAAGAAGATCCCGTTCGGGACGAAGCTCAAGTTCGCGCTGTTCAACAAGCTCGTCTACTCCAAGCTCCGCGAGGCCATGGGCGGCAAGGTCGTCTACGCGGTGTCGGGCTCCGCTCCCCTGGGCGCCCGCCTCGGTCACTTCTTCCACAGCCTCGGCGTCGTGATCCTCGAGGGCTACGGTCTGACCGAGACGACCGCCCCCGCGACCGTGAACCTCGCCTCGAAGTCGAAGATCGGCACGGTCGGTCCCGCCCTTCCCGGCGTCGGGGTGCGTCTCGCCGACGACGGCGAGATCGAGGTGCGCGGCATCAACGTCTTCAAGGAGTACTGGAACAACCCGGAGGCCACCGCCGAGGCGTTCAGCGACGGCGGCTGGTTCCACACCGGCGACATCGGCAGCTTCGACGCCGACGGGTTCCTCACGATCACCGGACGCAAGAAGGAGATCATCGTCACGGCGGGCGGCAAGAACGTCGCCCCCGCGGCCCTGGAGGACCCGATCCGCGCGAACCCGATCGTCGGGCAGGTCGTCGTCGTCGGCGACCAGCGTCCGTTCATCTCGGCGCTCGTCACCCTCGACCCCGAGATGCTGCCGACGTGGCTCGCGAACAACGGCCTCGACGAGAAGATGACGCTGGCGGAGGCCTCGACCAACCCGCAGGTCCGCGCCGAGGTGCAGCGCGCGGTCGACGCGGCGAACGAGCGGGTGTCGCGTGCGGAGTCCATCCGCAAGTTCACGATCCTCGACTCGGAGTGGACGGAGGCCTCGGGCCACCTCACCCCGAAGCTGTCGATCAAGCGGAACATCATCATGAACGACTTCGCCGACGAGATCTCCGCGATCTACGACGAGCCCGTCGCCACCACCAACGTCGCGATCGGCGGCTGACGCCCCTCGTCGACCCACCCCCTTCTGACCGAACCGGCCCCTTGCGCTCGCGCGTAAGGGGCCGGTTCGTACGAGAAGGGGTGGGTCGGCAGCTAGAACCAGGAGCTCTCGCGCACCTCGCGCATCGCGACCTTCCGCGTCTCCGGGTCGAGCCGGGAGAGGAAGAGCGTGCCGTCGAGGTGGTCGGTCTCGTGTTGGAGCGCCTGCGCGAGCAAGCCGTCGCCCTCGAGCACCACGGGCTGTCCGTCGAGGTCGATCCCCTCGACGCGGGCCCAGGGATGGCGCTGGGCGTCGTGCCAGAGTCCGGGGACGGAGAGGCAGCCCTCCCCCGTGGGCTCCGGCTCGCCGCGCACCTCCGTCAGCACGGGGTTGAGGACGTACCCGATCTCGCCGTCGACGTTGTAGCTGAAGGCGCGGAGCGCGACGCCGATCTGCGGGGCCGCCACGCCGGCGCGCCCCGGAAGCTCGACGGTCTCCAGGAGATCGGCGACCAGGGCGCGCACGCCGTCGTCGATCTCCTCGATGGGCGCGCACACCGTCCGCAGGACCGGGTCGCCGAAGATGCGGATCTCGCGAACCGTCATCAGGCGGCCTTCGTCCGGAGGCCCTCGACGAGGAGCGCGGCGAGTTCCCGCGCCGCCTTCCGGGTCTCGGGGAGGAGGTTCGCGAAGACGATCGTCCCGCCCGCGGCGATCTGCGGGTCGTACGGCACGCGCACGACGCTGCGGGCCCTCGACGCGAAGTGCGCCTGCAGCTCTCCGAGGCGGACGAGCGGCGTGCCCGGGGTCGACTGGTTGAGAACCACGATGGCGTCGCGCGCCTGGTGCGCGTACCCGTTGGTCTCGAGCCACGTGAGCGTCTCGGAGGCCAGCCGTGCCTCGTCGACGCTGAGACCGGAGACGATGACGATCTGGTCGGCGAGATCGAGGGTCGCCGACATCACCGAGTGGACGATCCCGGTGCCGGTGTCGGTGAGCACGAGCGAGTAGTAGTGCGCGGCCACGTCAGCGACATCGCGGTAGTCGCTGTCGCTGAAGGCTTCGGCGACACGGGGATCGGCGTCCGACGCGAGCACGTCGAGGCGCGTCGCATCCCGAGCCACGATCGCGGAGATGTCGTGGTAGCCGCGCACGTCGTCCCGGATGCGGACGAGGTCGCGCACGGACTTGCCGTGCGCGGCGCGCTGCACCCGGTCGGCGAGAGTTCCCCGATCGGGGTTCGCGTCCACCGCGATGACGCGGTCCTCCCGCGCGTCCGCGAGGGCCATGCCCAGGAGCGCCGTGACGGTGGTCTTGCCCACCCCGCCCTTGCGGGAGAGCACCGGCACGAAGCGGGCGCCGCCGGCGAGCGGGGCCGCGATGCGCGCGGTCAGCTCCTTGCGCTCGCGCGCACGGCGCCCGTCGCCGATGTTCAGCCGCCGACCGGACAACGTGTAGAGCAAGTGACTCCACCCGCCCTCGGGTTCGGGCTTGGCCACCCGGTGCGGGTCGAGGAGGCGATCGGTCGTGAGGAGGTCCGCGGACTCGCGAGCGGACTCCCCCAGCTCCCCCAGACGCTTCGCGGTGAGGGTCACATCCGTCCGGGGCGCCGGACGTGCGGTCGCGGAGGTGGCGGGTGTGTCGTCGGCTTCGGGCATCGTGGTCTCCTTCTGCACGGGGACCTGCGGGGCCCGCGCCGGTTTCGCGGCCGGGACCTCCGCACGGTCGGCATCGGCCTTCGCGAGGAAGAGGGCGGCCGCCTTCTCTTCTGCGGCCCGCTCCGGCGCGGCAACCACGGCCGGCACCGGCTCCTCCACCACGACCGCGTCGATCACCTCGTGGATGCGCGGCGGGTCGAGGACGGGCGTCGGCGCGGAGGGGAGGGTGAGGTCGTCGACGACGAGATCGATGCCGACCTCTCCCTCCACCACGCCGTCGTCGGCGAGGTCGTCGTCCTCCTCCGCCGGCAGGGTCACCCGCACCTGCGCGGTCCCGCCGAGGATACCGATGCCGGCGGTGTCGACGGACGCGGCGTCGTCGAGCACTCCCAGCGGACTGTCCTCGGGGTCGGCGTTCTTCTTCGCGGTCACGTGTCACTCCCAACCTGTGCGGGCCTCGAGATGCGCCCAGGGTGCGCGGCCTCGCCCGCACAAGATTAGTGCGCCGGTCGGATCACGACCAAAAGATCACCCGCGTCCACCTGCTGCGTCTCGGCGATGGCATGCCGCTCCACGACCCCGTCCACCGGGGCGGTGATGGCGGCCTCCATCTTCATCGCCTCGATCGACGCGACCGGCTCGCCGGCCCGCACGGTCGCGCCCACCTCGGCCTTGAGCGTGACCACGCCGGAGAACGGCGCGGCCACCTGGCCGGGCACCGACGTGTCGGCCTTCTCCACCTCGTGCGCGTCGACAGCGATCGAGCGATCACGCACGAACACGGGCCGGAGTTGACCGTTCAGAGTCGTCATCACGGTGCGCATGCCCTTGTCGTCCGCCTCGCCGATGGCTTCGAGACCGACGTAGAGCTGTACCCCTCGGTCGATCTCGATGAGGTGCTCCTGGCCGGGGACCAGCCCGTAGAGGTAGTCGCTCGTGTCGAGCACGGACAGATCGCCGTACTGCTCGCGCCGCTCCGCGAACTCGGCCGTGGGGGCGGGGAAGAGCAGCGTGTTCAGGCGAGAACGACGCTGCGCGCTCGTCCCGGCCAGCTCCGCCTCGTCCTGCTCCGTCAGCGCCGTGAGCCCCGTGCGCACGGAACGCCCCGCGAGCACCTTGGAGCGGAAGGGCTCGGGCCAGCCACCGGGGAGGTCGCCGAGCTCTCCGGCCATGAACCCGACCACGGAGTCCGGAACGTCGTACTTCTCGGGGTTCGCCTCGAAGTCTGCGGGGTCGGCCTTCACCGCGGCGAGGTGCAGGGCGAGGTCGCCCACGACCTTCGACGACGGGGTGACCTTCGGCACGCGTCCGAGGATGCGGTCGGCGGCGGCGTACATGTCCTCGATGAGCTCGAAGTCGTCCGCGAGGCCGAGAGCCTTCGCCTGCTGCCGGAGGTTCGACAGCTGTCCGCCGGGGATCTCGTGGTGGTACACGCGCCCCGTGGGTCCCGGCAGCCCGGACTCGAACGGCGCGTACTGGCGACGCACCGCCTCCCAGTACGGTTCCAGGTCGGAGACCGCGGCGAGGGAGATCCCGCTGTCCCGCTCCGTGTGGGCGAGGGCGGCCACGAGCGACGACAGCGACGGCTGACTGGTCGTGCCGGACAGCGGGGCCGACGCGGCGTCCACCGCATCGACGCCGGCGGCGCTGGCCGCGAGGAGGGTGGCGAGCTGTCCGCCCGGAGTGTCGTGGGTGTGCAGGTGCACGGGCAGGTCGAAGCGCTCCCGGAGCGCCGAGACGAGCTTCGCGGCGGCGGCGGGACGGAGCAGGCCCGCCATGTCCTTGATCGCAAGGATGTGCGCACCCGCGGCGACGATCTGATCCGCGAGCCCCAGGTAGTAGTCGAGGGTGTAGAGCTCCTCCGCCGGATCCAGCAGATCGCCGGTGTAGCAGAGCGCGACCTCCGCGACGGCCGTCCCCGTGGCGCGGACCGCCTCGATCGCGGGGCGCATCTGCTCCACGTCGTTGAGCGCGTCGAAGATGCGGAAGATGTCGACGCCGCTCGCCGCCGCCTCCGCGACGAAGGCCTCGGTCACCGCCGTCGGGTACGGCGTGTAGCCGACCGTGTTCCGGCCGCGCAGCAGCATCTGGATCGCGACGTTCGGCAGAGCCGCGCGCAGCTTGTCGAGCCGCTCCCACGGGTCCTCGCCGAGGAAGCGGAGCGCCACGTCGTAGGTGGCGCCGCCCCAGGCCTCGACCGACAGCAGCTCCGGTGTCAGCCGGGCGAGGTACGGAGCGGCGGCGACGAGGTCCTTCGTGCGGACGCGGGTCGCGAGCAGCGACTGGTGCGCGTCGCGGAACGTCGTGTCCGTGATCGCGAGCGCGCTCTGCGCACGCAGACCGCGCGCGAACTCCTCCGGGCCGACCTCGAGCAGCCGCTGCCGGGAGCCGGGCGCCGGTTCGGCGGCCAGGTCGACCGGCGGCAGTTTGGTCGCGGGGTCGATGACGCCGGGATGCGCACCGTGCGGCTTGTTCACCGTCACGTCGACGAGCCAGTTGAGGATCTTGGTCCCGCGGTCCTTGGACTCGCGTCCGCGGAGCAGCTCCGGGCGCTCGTCGATGAAGGACGTGCTGACGTCGCCCCGGATGAACGCCTCGTCGTCGAGCAGCGCCTGGAGGAAGGGGATGTTCGTGGAGACGCCGCGGATGCGGAACTCGGCGAGGGCACGGCGCGCGCGGGCGACGGCGGCCGGGAAGTCGCGTCCGCGGCACGTGAGCTTCGCCAGCATCGAGTCGAAGTGCGGGCTGATCTGAGCGCCCTGGTGCACGGTGCCGCCGTCCAGGCGGATCCCCGCGCCGCCGGGCGAGCGGTAGGTCGTGATCTTCCCGGTGTCGGGACGGAAGCCCTGCGTCGGGTCCTCCGTGGTGATGCGGCACTGCAGTGCGGCACCGCGCAGGTGCAGATTCTCCTGCTGCAGTCCGAGCTCCGCGAGGCTCTGCCCCGCGGCGATGCGCATCTGGCTCTGCACGAGGTCGACGTCGGTGACCTCCTCGGTCACCGTGTGCTCGACCTGGATGCGCGGGTTCATCTCGATGAACACGACCTCGCCGGCGCGCTCCCCCGCCGTCTCCAGAAGGAACTCGACGGTCCCCGCGTTCTCGTAGCCGATCGAGCGGGCGAACGCGACGGCGTAGCCGTGCAGGGCCTGGCGCACGTCGTCGTCGAGGTTGGGGGCGGGAGCGATCTCGACGACCTTCTGATGCCGCCGCTGCACCGAGCAGTCCCGCTCGAACAGGTGCGCCGTCTCACCGGTCTTGTCCGCGAGGATCTGCACCTCGATGTGCCGGGGCCGCACGACGGCCTGCTCGAGGAACATGCGGGGATCGCCGAAGGCGCTGCCCGCCTCCCGCATGGCCTCGGCGAGGGCAGGGCCGAGATCGCCCATCGTCTCGACGCGCCGCATGCCGCGGCCGCCTCCCCCGGCCACCGCCTTGGCGAAGAGGGGGAACCCGATCTCCTCCGCCTGGGCGACCAGGGCGTCGACGTCGTCCGAGGCCTCGGTGGACCGGAGCACGGGGACGCCCGCTTCGACGGCGTGGCGCTTCGCCTCCACCTTGTTGCCGGCCATCTCGAGGACCTTCGCCGGCGGCCCGATGAACACGATGCCGTTCGCCGCGGCCTTCTCCGCCAGCTCGGGGTTCTCCGAGAGGAAGCCGTAACCGGGGTAGATGGCGTCGGCGCCGGCCTCGGTCGCGACACGGATGATCTCGTCGACGTCGAGGTAGGCGCGGACCGGATGGCCGCGCTCGCCGATCTCGTACGCCTCGTCGGCCTTGAGCCTGTGGACCGAGCCGCGGTCCTCGTGCGGGAAGACGGCGACGGTGCGCGCCCCCACCTCCACGGCCGCTCGGAATGCCCGGATCGCGATCTCGCCACGATTCGCCACAAGGATCTTCTGGAACATGCACACCTCTGAGAGCTCGATGCACGGCCGAAGCACGCACATGGGGCGGGGCTGAGTGTTCCCCCAGCCTAGGGGAAGGTAACGTGGAGTCCGTGCACGTACTCAGCGTCAGCTCTCTCAAGGGAGGCGTCGGCAAGACGACCGTGACACTCGGGCTGGCCTCCGCGGCTTTCGCCCGGGGTGTCCGGACGCTCGTCGTCGACCTCGACCCGCAGTCCGACGTCTCCACCGGGATGGACATCCAGGTCGCGGGACGACTCAACATCGCCGATGTGCTGGCGAACCCGAAGGAGAAGACCGTCCGTCAGGCGATCACCTCCAGCGGCTGGGCCAAGGTCCACCCCGGCACGATCGACGTGCTGATCGGCAGTCCGTCCGCCATCAACTTCGACGGCCCGCACCCGAGCGTCCGCGACGTGTGGAAGCTCGAGGAGGCCCTCGCGGCAGTTGAGGCCGACTACGACCTCGTGCTCATCGACTGCGCCCCGTCGCTGAACGCCCTGACGCGAACGGCGTGGGCCGCCAGCGACCGCGTCATGGTCGTCACCGAGCCCGGCCTCTTCTCCGTGGCCGCGGCGGACCGTGCGCTCCGCGCGATCGAGGAGATCCGCCGGGGCCTCTCCCCGCGCCTCCAGCCGCTGGGCATCGTGGTCAACCGCGTCCGTCCGCAGTCGATCGAGCACCAGTTCCGCATCAAGGAGCTGCGGGACATGTTCGGTCCCCTCGTGCTCTCGCCCCAGCTGCCCGAACGCACCTCGCTCCAGCAGGCCCAGGGCGCCGCGAAGCCTCTGCACATCTGGCCCGGCGACTCCGCACAGGAGCTCGCCGCCGACTTCGACCAGCTCCTCGACCGCATCATCCGCACGGGCCGCGTCCCGGTGCCGGAGAACGGACCGCAGAGCTGACCCCGCGGAACGACGAAACGGCCATCCTCTTCGAGGGCGGCCGTTCTTCGTGAAGCGGGAGGGGACGCGTCAGGCGGTGCGCTTGGCGCGACGGGCCGACAGCTCGTCGACGGGGTCCGGTGCGGTCGGATCGAACGCGACGAGCGTCGACTCCACCTCGCGGAGGACCTTGCCCACCGCGATGCCGAACACGCCCTGGCCGCGGCTGACGAGGTCGATCACCTCGTCGTTCGACGTGCAGAGGTAGACGGAAGCGCCGTCGCTCATGAGGGTCGTGCCGGCGAGGTCGCGGATACCCGCACGGCGGAGCTCGTCCACCGCGGTGCGGATCTGCTGCAGGGAGATGCCGGTGTCGAGCAGGCTCTTGACGAGCTTGAGCACGAGGATGTCGCGGAAGCCGTAGAGGCGCTGCGATCCGGAGCCGTTCGCACCGCGCACGGTGGGCTCCACGAGCTCGGTGCGAGCCCAGTAGTCCAGCTGACGGTAGGTGATGCCGGCGGCACGGGCCGCCACGGCGCCGCGGTAGCCGACCTCGTCGTCCATCGCGGGCAGACCGTCCGTGAAGAGGAGTTCGGTCACGAACCGCGGGTCGCCTGCGAGCTCATCCGCATTCATCTGAAATCCTCCCTGGAACGGTTATCTCCACGGTAGAGCAGGGTCCCGGCACCGGCAACGACATCCGTGCGACGCCGAAGGTGTGTCGCAATCAGTTCGTTACGAAAGGATCCGGGTGAGCGCGTCCTTCACGAAGAGTGTCCGCACATCGTCGATCCGCGTGGCCAGCTCCGGGGCCAATTCGTTGGCGCGAGCACGGGACGCCGCGTCCGTGCGACGCAGCAGCGTGGAGAGCGCCGACTCGATGAGCGACACCTCACGCTCGGCGCCCTGCCGCAGGGAGCGCAGGTGCCGAGGCTCGATGCCATGCCGATCGAGGGCGACGAGCCCGCGGAGCAGCGCGACGGTGGATTCCGGGTACGTCTCCTGGGCGGTGATGACACCCGTGCTGATCGCGTCGTTCAGCAGCTGTGGTCCCGCGCCCGCCGCGGCGAGCAGCTCCTCGCGGCGGTAGCGACGCGGCGCAGGGGCGATGGAGGGCGGCGGCGCGAGCGCGGCGGTCTCGCCGGACGCCTCCGCGTCATCGAGCTGCTCGCGGATCACGCTGAGCGGAAGGTAGTGATCCCGCTGCAGCGTGAGGCCCAGACGCAGCCGCTCGATGTCGGACGCGGAGAACTTGCGGTAGCCGGATTCGGTGCGGGAGGGGCGGACGATGCCCTGCACCTCGAGGAACCGCAGCTTGCTGGAGGTCAGGTCGGGGAACTCCGGGGTGAGGCGGGCGAGCACCTGACCGATACTCAGCAGGCCCGCGGACGCCGAGCGTTCGCGGGCGGGATTCGCCGCCATCAGGCGTTCGCCGCGCGGTCGAGCGGAGAAGCGAAGAAGTTCAGACGGAACTTGCCGACGCGCAGCTCGGAGCCGTCCGCGAGGGCGCTGCGATCGACGCGCTCCCCGTTCACGTAGGTGCCGTTGAGGGAGCGCTGGTCGATGATCTCGAACGTCGTCCCGGTGCGGGTGATCTCCGCGTGACGACGGGACACCGTGACGTCGTCGAAGAAGATGTCGGCCTCCGGGTGACGACCGACGGTGGTGACGTCGGTGTCGAGGAGGTATCGGGCGCCGGCGAGGGCGCCGGAGCGGACGAGCAGCAGGGCGGAGCCCGAGGGCAGCGCCGCGATGGCCGACTGCTCGACATCGGTCAACTCCACGCCGAACGGCACGAACGACAGATCGGAATCGTGTCCGAACGTCTGCGTCACATCGTGTCTCGGCTCGCCGGAGCGATGGATGGCGGCTTCACCGGCCGGTCGGCTGTCGCTGTCTGTCACTGTGCCCTCCTGGTCGTCCAGACTATCCGATCCGAAGGGGTGCGCGGGAGGCCGCTTTCGCACTCAGCGGTCCCATACCGGGGATTCATAGGCTGGACTCGTGAAGACCACAGCCCTGCGCCGCACGGCGGCCCCGATCGCCCTCGCGGCCACCCTCCTCGCCGCGTTCCTCGTCCTCTTCTCCCCGCTGTCGGCCTCGGCCCACGACGCCCTCGTGTCGTCGTCGCCCGCGGCGGACAGCAGCGTGGAGACCCTGCCGTCGGAGCTGACCCTGACGTTCAGCGCCAAGCTCATCGACGGGGAGGGTGCGACGGAGGTCGTCGTCACCGACCCGGACGGCGAGTCCGTGACCGACGGCGCCCCGACGGTCGACGGCGCGATCGTGACCCAGCCCCTGACCGGTTCGGGACCCGCCGGCGAGTACCACGTCGTGTGGAAGGTCGTCTCGAGCGACGGTCACCCGACCTCTGAAGAGTTCTCCTTCACCGTCACCGTCGGCGACGAGGGCGCCGCGACGGACGAGCCCACCACCGCTCCCCCGACGGCGGCACCGACGACGGAGCAGACCGCCACCCCCGAGGCGACCGCGACGACGACGCCGGACGCCGGAGAAGACGTCGGAGCCGCTCCGGCATGGATCTGGGTGCTCGTGATCCTCGGCGCGCTCGCGGTGCTCGCCCTCGTCCTCTGGCTCACCCTGCGCGGTCGTCGGCGCCCCGCTCGGACCGATTCCGACGCCCCCTCGGAGCGATAGGCTTAAGGCATGCCACATTACGACGTCGTCATCCTTGGTGCAGGTCCTGGCGGATACGTCGCTGCGGTTCGCAGCGCACAGCTCGGCCTGTCCACCGCTATCATCGAGGAGAAGTACTGGGGTGGTGTCTGCCTCAACGTCGGCTGCATCCCTTCCAAGGCGCTCCTGAAGAACGCGGAGATCGCGCACACCCTGAACCACAAGGCCGACTTCTTCGGGATCTCCGGAGAGTTCACGATCGACTACGGCAAGGCGTTCGACCGCAGCCGCGTCGTCGCGGACGGCCGGGTCAAGGGCATCCACTTCCTCATGAAGAAGAACAAGGTGACCGAGTACGACGGCCGCGGCACCTTCACCGGCCCCAAGGCCATCTCCGTCGCGAAGGCGGACGGCTCCACCGAAGAGGTCACGTTCGACAACGTGATCATCGCGACCGGCTCCAAGGTGCGCCTGCTCCCGGGCGTGCAGCTCAGCGACAACGTCGTGACCTACGAGGAGCAGATCCTCTCCCGTGAGCTGCCGAAATCCATCGTGATCGTCGGTGCCGGCGCCATCGGCATGGAGTTCGCCTACGTGATGACGAACTACGGCGTGAAGGTCACGATCATCGAGTTCCTCGACCGCGCCCTCCCCAACGAGGACGCCGACGTGTCGAAGGAGATCACCAAGCAGTACAAGAACTACGGCGTCGACATCCTCACCTCCACCAAGGTCGAGTCGGTCGTCGACAACGGCTCCTCCGTGACCGTCTCGTACACGGGCAAGGACGGCCAGCAGGCGTCGATCGAGGCCGACAAGGTGCTCATGTCGGTCGGGTTCGCCCCGAATGTCGAGGGCTTCGGACTCGACAAGACGGGTGTGAAGCTCACGGAGCGCGGCGCGATCGACATCGACGACCACATGCGCACCAACGTCGAGGGCATCTACGCCATCGGCGACGTCACCGCCAAGCTGCAGCTCGCCCACGTCGCCGAGGCGCAGGGCGTCGTCGCGGCCGAGACCATCGGCGGCGCCGAGACCATGACGCTGGGCGACTACCGCATGATGCCGCGGGCGACGTTCTGCTCGCCGCAGGTGGCCTCGTTCGGACTGACCGAGCAGCAGGCCAAGGACGAGGGGCGCGAGATCAAGGTCGCGACCTTCCCGTTCATGGCCAACGGCAAGGCCCACGGCCTCGGCGAGCCGGTCGGCTTCGTCAAGCTCATCGCCGACGCCGAGCACCTGGAGCTCATCGGCGCGCACATGATCGGCCCCGACGTGTCGGAGCTGCTTCCCGAGCTCACGCTCGCACAGAAGTGGGACCTCACGGCTCTCGAGCTGGCCCGCAACGTGCACACGCACCCGACGCTGTCGGAGGCGCTGCAGGAGGGCTTCCACGGCCTCGCCGGCCACATGATCAACTTCTGATCCGACGCCTCGAGAAGGCCCGGTCCGCGCATCGCGGATCGGGCCTTCTCGCGTCACAGACCGCGCATGGTGATGAGGCCGGTGGTCCACCCGCGCAGCGTCGAGGAGCCGAGCACGCCGACCAGGCCCTCCCGCGCAGCGACGACCGGCGCGATCGCCGGAGCCCCCATCGCCATGAAGAACGCAGAACGACGATGCGCCTTCCGCGCGGTCCGCTGGACCTCCCGGGCGAAGCCGTCCAGGACCGGGACGGCGCCCCGGTCGGTCCGGCGCAACGCGTCCCGGAGCCGGAGCGCATCCGCCCAGCCGAGGTTCATGCCCTGACCGCCGATGGGGCTCACCTCGTGCGCGGCGTCCCCGAGCAGGACGATCCGTCCGCGGTGCAGCCGCCGAGCCGCGTGCTGAGCGGCGCGGAACGACGAGACCGCCGCCGCGGGGTCCACGTCGAGGAGGTTCCCCGTCCGGCGCCCGACGATGTCCGCCAGCTCGCCGGCGGACGCCACCGTCCGGTCGCCGTCTTCGCGCACCACCCAGCGGCGCCGTCCACCCGGCAGCGGGAAGGACTCGACGAGACCGTCCGGCTCGAAGTACAGCACGGCGCGATCGTCGGCCTGCGGATCGTCGACGTCGAGCATCGCGTAGCCGGCACTCCCCGACCGCCGACCCCAGCCGGCGCCGAACGCCGCCCGCAGAGGACTCCGCACACCGTCGGCGACCACCACGACCGACGCCGTCTCCTCGACGGGCCCGTGCTCACCGTCGATCCCGACCCGGACGAGCGGACCGTCGTCCTGGACGGACCGGACGGCGGAGCCGAACTGCAGCGCATCGGGTCGCAGCGTCCGCAGGCGGTCGCGCAGCAGCTCCTCGGTGCGGGGCTGCGGCAGCGTGAGGATGGGACGCTCGGGAGGGAAGGTCAGGGCGGCGAGCCGTCGCCCGCGGCTGCGGACCTCGCCGCTCGACAGGCGGAGCGCCGCGGAGCGGACGTCGGCGCCCACTCCGGCGGCGTCGAGGGCATCGAGCCCCGGACGATGGATCCCGATCGCCCGCGTCTGCAGGCCGGGCGCGGCGCGACGCTCGCATACGCGCACCCGACGACCGTCCTGCGCGACGAGACAGGCGAGGAGCAGCCCGACCGGACCGCCCCCGACCACGAGGACGTCATGGTCGACCATCCCCACCCTCCCAGCGCAGCTCCAGACGAGCGGGCAGGTGCGAGCGCACCTCCCAGCCCGGCGGGGCGACGGCCGCGAGCTCCTGCGGCGTGTACGAGCGGCGGATGCTCAGGAGACCGTCGACCCGGATGAAGGACCCGGCGAGGAGGTTCCGCGCGAACGGCCAGGTTCCTGCCGCGAACGCCCCGTAGGCCAGGCGGCTGCGGGCGATGTCGTGGTGGGAGATGAGTCCTCGGTCACCCACCAGCGCACGGGAGTCGTCGAGCACCGCGTGCAGTGCTGCGGCGTCGAGGTGGTGGAGGACGTGGTTGGAGAGCACGACGTCATAGGTGTCGCCCGCCGCCACGAGGTCGCAGGAGAGCGCATGGCGATAGTGGATGCCTGCGCCGTCGTCGTGCGCCGAGGCCCAGCGGATCGCACGCTCGTCGGCGTCCAGAGCGGTGATGTCGGCGCGGAGGCCGTCGCGTCGCAGTCTCCGGACGAGGTCGCGGCACAGGTCTCCCCCACCGGCACCGATGTCGAGGATGCGCAGCGGACGCCCGGCCACCGCCCGCGGGCGGATGTCCCGCCGATACAGCCGCCCGGGGCGGGAGACGACCGCGTTGACGGCGCTGAAGCGCCCGTACGTGCGACCGAGCGCCTCCTCGTCGGCGGCGGGGTCGTCCATGAGCTCGACGAGGTCGACGGCGCGCGCCGACAGATCCACGCTCACGGTGCGGGTGCGACGACGGTCAGCAGCGCGCTCTCGGCGGTGAGCCCCGGGCCGAAGGCCATCGCCGCCACACGGTCGCCGGGTTCCGCATCCTCCTGCTCGAGGATGCGCTTCAGTACGAACAGCACGGTCGCACTCGACATGTTCCCGTACTCCCGGAGCGTCTCCCGCGCCGGTCGCAGCTGCCCGTCACTCAGCGCCATCCGCTCCTGCACGCGATCGAGGATGCTCCGCCCGCCGGGGTGGATCGCCCAGTGGCGCACCCGGTCGCCCACCCGCCCGGCGGCGAAGGCCTCCGCCAAGCCGTCCTCCCGCCCGTAGAGCGGCGCGAGTGCCCCGATGATCGACTCGCCGATGATCTGCGGGACGGCGGTGGAGAGGATCATCTCGAAGCCGGAGTCGCCGATCGTCCAGGCCATGTCGTCCACGCCCTCCGGCACGATCGCCGTGTGGAAGCCGTCGAGCCGGAGCGCGGGGACGGTCGTGGGAAGGTCCCGTGCCGTCACGATCCCGGCGGCCGCCCCGTCGGCGAACAGGGAGGAGGCGACGATGGTGTCCGGGTCCTCGGAGGAGCGCAGGTGCAGGGTGCACAGCTCGACGCTGACGACGAGGACGACGGCGTTCTCGTCGGCCGCGCAGAACTGGCCGGCGGCGCGGAGGGCCGGCATCGAGGCATAGCACCCCATGAAGCCGAAGTGATAGCGCTGGACGGCGTCGGACAGGCCGAGCCCGCGCACGATCTCGTACTCGGGGCCCGGGGCGTGGAAGCCCGTGCAGGAGACCGTGATGACGTGCGTCACGTCCGCCGGGCTCAGGTCGGGGTCCGCCTCGAGGGCGCGGCGCGCGACCTCGACGAAGAGACGGGAGGCCTCGCGCGTGTAGACGTCGTTGCGTGCCCTCGTACCCGGCGCCAGCAGCTGCCCGGAGACGCGATCGTAGAACAACGGGTCGTCCGGGGAGGCGTCGTCGGCCAGCTCCGCGATCACGGTGTGGCGCGTGTCGATGCCGGAGACGTTGAACGACGTCGCCACGATGCGCTGCGCCAGCCGTCCCAGGCCGGGCTGGGCGGCGAAGACGTCGCGCACCTGCTCCTGC
This sequence comes from Microbacterium sp. ER1, assembly GCF_023383675.1. Taxonomy (NCBI): domain Bacteria; kingdom Bacillati; phylum Actinomycetota; class Actinomycetes; order Micrococcales; family Microbacteriaceae; genus Microbacterium; species Microbacterium sp. ER1. The sequence continues at coordinate 49,751 of NZ_QCXO01000128.1, read as the reverse complement.
ACGAGGACGGTCTCGGGGACGATCGTCTGCAGCGATCGGAGCACGGGCGGTCGACTCATGTGGTCACTCAACCACCCTGCAACCGCACGCGGAAAGGGGTTGCATCCGAGGAGTCGGCGGCCTAGAAGCCGAGAGCCCGGGCGAGCTTCGAATCGGAGCCCGCCTCACGGCCGCCGGCGGCGTGCACCGCACGCTCGACCGCCGCGAAGAACGCCGCACGACCGGCGTCGTCGGAGGGGCCTGCGGGGCCGAGCTCGACCTCCCACTCCCGCCAGGCTCGGCGAGTGCCGCTGCGCAGGTCGGTCGCGCGCACGTGGTCGTCCACGAACTCCGCCACGACGCCGTCCGGTCCGGTGAGGAGGTAGGCGGTTCGGTCGTTCTCGATGCGTGCGAGAGGCTCCAGCGGCGCAGTGGTCCAGGCGGCGATCGCTGCGCGCACCGCCGTCGGGACCTCCTCGCCGCCGAGGGGCCAGCCCTGCTCGACCCGGCCGTCGCCCTGCCGCGGGCCCTTGATGTGCCAGCCCTCGTCCGGTCCCCCGGAACGACGGCGCACCGCGACGCCGGCGCGGGCCAGCGTTCCGTCCGCGGTGTCCAGGTAGCGGGCGTCGAGAGCGCGATGCTCACCGGGCGAGACCGCATCGACGCCGGGGATCGCCGTCCAGTCGGGCAGGGGCGTCCCGTCGTCGACGTCGTACTTGCGCTCGACCTCGACGGTGCGAGAGGGCTCAGTCATCCTCGAGCGTGAGGTCTTCGAGGGCTTCCTCGAACCAGTAGTCGATCTCGGTGGGGCCGTCGCCCTCGCCCGTGTTCTGCGGCTCGCCGCGGCGGTTGTAGACCACCTGCGTCTCGCTGTAGGGGACGATCAGCTTGTCGTCCGCATCGTCGTCGAGGGGGATGATCTGCCCGTCCAGCGGGCCGCCGTGAAGTCGTGCGAGTGCCATGTGCCCAGGGTAGCGCCGCCCTCCCCCATTCGGGGCGACCTGCACGGTCAGCCGCCGAGGACGCCGAGGACGGCCCCCGCGATCATCCACGGCCCGAAGGCGATGCGGGTCCTCCGATCGGCCCGGCCCGCGGCGAGGAGCACGAGCGCGTAGACCGCTCCGAGCACGAAGGCGGACACCGCGCCGAGGAGGAAGGCCCCCCAGCCGTGCCAGGCGAGGACGAGCCCGATCACCAGGGCGAGCTTCACATCGCCTCCGCCCATGCCCGCCCGGCTGAGCAGCCGCAGGGCCGCATAGAAGCCGCCGAGCACGAGGGCTCCGAGCAGGCCCCGCCCCAGAGCGGCGGCGTCGGTGGTGACGACGGCGTCGGCGACCGCCGCCAGGAGCAGCAGGAACAGGGTCGGCAGCACGATGCGGTTCGGGAGCCGGTGCGTGCGCGCATCGATCACGGTCAGCAGGATGCCGATCGCGAGGAGGCCGCCGTGCACGAGGCCGAGGAGGGCGAGACGGATGTCCATCCCGGCAGGGTAGGGGGATCCGGGACGGCGCGGAGCGCACTGTGGACAACCCGGAGGGCGATGTCGGATGTACGAACTAGCGTCAGTCGCGTCACTTGCTTTATTCGTACATATCTTCGAGGATGGACACATGGGGATCGGGCTCGATGCGATGACCGCGCTCTCTCCGACCAGCGATACCCGCGCCGGAGAGGTCCTGCGACTGCGCCGCGAGATCAGCCGGATGCAGCGGCGGCGCAGCGAGCACACCCTCCTCCCCCTCGATCCCGCCTTCGCCGCGCTGCTGCCGGACGAGGGACTGCAGACGGGCACCTCGTACACCGTCTCCCCCTCGCCCGCCCTCGTGCTCGCCCTGCTCAGCGCCTCCTCCGGCCGCGGGCACTGGTGCGCGGTGATCGGCATGCCCACCCTGGGGGTCGAGGCCGCCGCCGCCTACGGCATCGATCTGAGCCGGCTGATCCTCGTCCCCGAACCGGGGGACCGCTGGCTCGCCGTCGCATCCGCGCTGGCCGAGGTGGTGCCCCTGATCGTCGTGCAGCCCACGACGAGGGCACGCGACGCCGATGTGTCCCGACTCAGCGCCCGTCTGCGCGACCGCGGGTCCACGCTGCTCGTGGCGGAGGAACCGGGCGCGGGGCGCTGGGCGCAGAGCGAGGGGACCATCCGGCTCCACGACCCGGACTGGCATGGGCTCGGCGAGGGGTGGGGGCTGCTCTCGGACTGCACGGTGACGGTCACGGCGCGGACCAGGCACAGCCCTCGCGCCTCGAGCGTGCGCGTCCGACTGCCCGGCGGACACGGAGCCGTGGAGACCGCGGCCGCGGAGCTGACCGCTCTGCCGCCGCTCGCTCCCTCTGCGACGGGCAGCGCCGTGGCGACAGACGATGCTGTGGCCGGGTCGTCCGACCTCCTCTTCTGGGCGGAGGCAGGATGAACGCCCCGCTCCGCGTCCTCGTGCTCTGGTTCCCCGATTGGCCGCTGCGAGCGGTGCTGGGCGGAGGCCCGCACCCGCCGACGGCCCTGGTGCAGGCGAACACGGTCGTCGCCTGCACCGCATCGGCCCGCGCACACGGCGTCCGCATCGGCCAGCGCCGCCGCGTCGCCCAGGGCCTCCTCTCCTCCTTGCAGGTCCTCCCCCACGACGCCGAGAAGGACGAGCGTGCCTTCGTTCCCGTGCTGCAGCTCATCGAGAAGCACGCCCCGGGCGTGACGCTGCTGCGCCCCGGCCTCGCGATCCTGCGCGCCCGCGGCATCGCCCGCTATCACGGCGGGGAGACCGAGGCGGCGACAGCCCTGTCCGCGGTCCTCGCCGCTGCCGGCTTCCCCGAAGTGCGTGTCGGCGTCGCCGACGGACCCTTCACCGCCGAGATCGCGGCCCGAGGAACGGCGTCCTGCACGGTCGTGCCCCCGGGCGGCTCCCGGGAGTTCCTGGCCCCCTACCCCGTGCAGGTGCTCCGCGACGAGCAGATCAGCGATCTCCTCCTCCGCCTCGGCGTGCGCACTCTCGGCGAGTTCACCGCGCTCGCCCCTCTCGACGTCCGCGACCGCTTCGGCGAGCACGGTGCCCGCCTGCAGGCCCTCGCCGCCGGCGCCGACTCCCGACCTCTGGCTCCCCGGCCGCCCGACCCCGAACTGGCCAGGACCATCGAGTTCGAGTCCCCTCTCGGGGGCACCGACCAGGTGGCCTTCGCCGTGCGGCAGACCGCCGATGCCGTGATGCTCGCTCTGGCGGACGCGTCGCTCGTGTGCACCGAGGTGCGGATCGACCTGACCGACGACGACGGCGCCGTCCACTCCCGCACCTGGCTGCACCCGACGAGCTTCGACGCCGCCGACCTCGTGGACCGCGTGCGCTGGCAGCTGGAGGCGCTGGCCGCCCTGACCGCGAGCGCGCCCGTCGACGAGGCGAGGGCATTCGGGGGCATCGTGGCCGCCCGTCTCCTCCCCGTCGCGGTGGATGATGCGGCCCACCACCAACCGGGGCTCTTCGGCTCGGGTACCGATGAGCGACTGCATCACGCGGTCTCCCGGGTGCAGACCATGCTGGGGCATCAGGGCGTGGTCACCGCCGCCCTCTCCGGAGGGCGCTGGCTCGCCGATCGTCAGGTGCTCACGCCGTGGGGCGAGCGCCCGGTCCCGCCTCGTGATCCACGGTCCCCCTGGCCGGGGAGCCTCCCCGACCCTCTCCCCTCCGAGGTGTTCCGCCCACCGCGCCCCATCGGCGTCGTCGCCGCGGACGGGAGCACGATCGACGTCGACGATCGCGGCGCCCTCACGCATGACCCCGCCCGCATCGACGGGGCGACCGTACAGGCCTGGGCCGGGCCGTGGCCCGTGCACGAGCGGCGGTGGAGCACGGGCGGTGGCAAACGAGGCCACCGGCTCCAGATCGTCGACGACCGTGACCGCGCCTGGCTGGTCTTCCTGGCCGGCGAGCGCTGGTGGGCCGAGGGGAGGTACCGCTGATGGGCTGGCACAATCCGCCGTTGACCTGGGATCAGCTCGAGCGCACCCTCAGCGGCGAGTCCACTCCCGAAGCGACCTCCGCACCGCGGGGGCTCCGCCCGGATCCCGGACCGGTGAGTCGTCCGCGGAAGCTCGTCCCCCCGACCCTCCCGGAGCGCCCGGAGGAGGCGGTGCCCTATGCCGAGCTGCACGCGCACTCGTCCTACTCCTTCCTCGACGGGGCGTCCTCCCCCGAGGATCTGCTCGCGGAGGCCGAGCGTCTCGGCCTGAGCGCGCTCGCGCTCACCGACCACGACGGGTTCTACGGCGCCGCGCGCTTCGCCGAGCTGGCGGAGCTCATGGAGCTGCGGCTGCAGACCGTCTACGGCGCCGAGCTCTCCCTCGACCTCCCCTCCGCTCCGCAGGGGGCCGCCGACCCGCCGGGCACGCATCTGCTCGTGCTCGCCCGGGGCCTCGAGGGGTACCACCGCCTGTCGGGGGCGATCACTGCGGCCCAGCTCCGCGGCGGAGAGAAGGGACGCCCGGTCTACGATCTCGACGAGCTCGCGGCGACCGCCGACGGGCACTGGACGATCCTCACCGGCTGCCGCAAGGGGGCGGTACGACAGGGGCTGGAGGCCGGGGACGCCGCCGCGCCGCTGCGCCACCTCGTCGACCTCTTCGGACGCGACAACATCGCCGTCGAGCTCTTCGACCACGGCGATCCGCTGGACACCCGGCGCAACGACGACCTGGCCGACCTCGCCCGCCGGATGCGGCTGCCCGTCGTGGCGACCAACAACGTGCACTACGCCCGCCCGGATCAGGCCCCTCTCGCCGAGGCGGTGGCCGCGGTCCGCGCGGTCCGGAGCATGGACGAGCTCGACGGCTGGCTCCCGGCCCATGGCGGCGCGCACCTGCGCAGCGGCGCGGAGATGACGGCGCGCTTCCGGCGGTACCCCGGTGCGATCTCGCACGGCCTGGAGCTGGCTGCGGCCTCGGCCTTCCCACTTCGGATGGCGCGCCCGGCCCTCCCCCGCCAGGACGTGCCGACGGGACACACCCCGATGAGTTGGCTGCGGCACCTGGTCTGGGAGGCGGTTCCGTCGAAGTATCCGCGGCTGGACGAGGACGGCCGTCGGCGCATCGCCCGCGAGCTCGACGTGATCGAGGAGAAGGACTTCCCCGGATACTTCCTCATCGTGCACGGCATCGTGGCGGAAGCCCGGCGACGCGGCATCCTCTGCCAGGGCCGGGGTTCCGCGGCGGCGAGCGCGGTCTGCTACCTGCTGGGCATCACCGCGGTCGATCCGATCCTCTACCGTCTCCCCTTCGAGCGCTTCCTCGCCACCACCCGCACGGAGGAGCCGGACATCGACGTGGACTTCGACTCACGGCGCCGGGAGGAGATCATCCAGTGGGTCTATCGGGAGTACGGCAGGGAGCGGGCGGCCCAGGTGGCGAACGTCATCCAGTACCGTCCGAAGAACGCGGTCCGCGACATGGCCAGAGCCCTGGGGCACTCCCCGGGGCAGCAGGACTCCTGGTCGCGGCAGGTGGACGGCTGGGGATCGGGACTCGAACCCGTCGAGGGCCACGACATCCCCGAGACCGTGCTCGACTACGCAGCCGAGCTGCTGAAGGCTCCGCGGCACCTGGGGATCCACTCGGGCGGCATGGTCCTCACGGCCCGGCCGGTCGGCGAGGTGGTGCCGGTCGAGCACGCCCGCATGGAGGACCGCACCGTCATCCAGTGGGACAAGGACGACGCCGCCTTCATGGGGCTGGTGAAGTTCGACCTCCTCGGCCTGGGCATGCTCGCGGCGCTGCAGCACTGCTTCGACCTGGTCCGGGAGGCGACGGGCGAGGAGTGGACGCTGGAGACCCTGCCGAAGGAGGAGGCCGGCGTCTATGACATGCTCTGTCGGGCCGATTCGATCGGCGTCTTCCAGGTGGAGTCCCGCGCGCAGATCGGGCTGCTCCCGCGGCTGCAGCCGCGGCGCTTCTACGACCTCGCCATCCAGATCGCCCTCATCCGCCCCGGGCCCATCCAGGGCGGCGCCGTGCACCCGTTCGTCCGTCGGAAGATGGCGAAGGACAAGGTGGACGAGGCCAACCGGGAACGGGAGGCCAGGGGCGAGCCCCCGGAGGAGTTCCCCATCCCCTACCCGCACAGCGACCTCGAGGACATCCTCGAGCGGACACTCGGCATCCCCATCTTCCAGGAGCAGCTCATCCAGATGGCCACGGCCGTCGGCGACTGCACGGCCGACGAGGCCGACCTGCTGCGCCGGGCGATGGGGTCGAAGCGGGGCCTGGAGAAGATCGAGAAGGTCAGGGACAAGCTGTACGCCGGGATGGCGCGCCGCGGGCTCGTCGACGAGGCCGCCGACCGGATCTACGCGCAGATCCAGGCGTTCTCGAACTTCGGCTTCGCGGAGTCCCATTCGCTGTCCTTCGCCCTGCTCGTCTACGCGAGCTCGTGGTTGAAGCTGCACTATCCGGCCGCCTTCCTCGCGGGCCTGCTGCGGTCGCAGCCGATGGGCTTCTACTCCCCCGCGACCCTCACGGCAGATGCCCGTCGACACGGCGTGGAGGTCCGGCGCCCGGATCTCCACCTCTCCGGCGCCACCGAGACCCTCGAACCTCTCTCGCCGGACGCCGCAGGGACGACCGGGAGGGACGACTGCCTGGCCGACCCGCAGCCGCCCGTGCACCGGTTCGACCGGAGCGCACCGGACGAGTCCGCGGCGCACCGGCGGGACGGACGGTTCGCGGTGCGCCTGGGACTCAGCGGCATCCGCGGGATCGGAGTGCCGATGGCAGAGCGCATCGTCGCCGAGCGGGAAGCGCACGGCCTTTACCGCGATCTGCACGACCTCGTGCGCCGGACCGACGCCACGGCCGCGCAGTTGGAGGCCCTCGCCACCGCCGGAGCCTTCGCGTGCCTCGGGCTGGAGCGCCGGGAGGCCATCTGGCTCGCCGGGGCCGCCGCGGAAGACCGCGCCCGATTCCTCCCGGGGACCACGGTGGCGGTGCAGCCGCCGCTGTTCGCCGACCAGACCAGCTACGAGCGCCTCTCGGCCGATCTCTGGGCCACGGGCATCTCGACCGACGACCACCCGATGACGCACTTCCGCGACGACCTCCGGGCTCGCGGCGTCCTGACGGCCGCAGACCTGCAGCGCCACGAGACCGGACGACGCGTCGAGGTGGCCGGTCTCGTCACCCATAGACAGCGCCCCGCGACGGCCGCCGGGGTCACCTTCGTCAACCTCGAGGACGAGAGCGGGTTGGTGAACGTGATCTGCTCGACGGGGGTCTGGGGCCGGTTCGGTCGCATCGCCCGGGAGTCCCCGGCGCTCATCATCCGCGGCATCCTCGAGCGCTCCCCGGAGGGGGTCGTCAATGTGCTCGCCGACGCCTTCGAAGACCTCCGTACGGGGGTCATGCACCGCTCGCGGGACTTCCGATGACTCCGGTGCGGGAGGGGCCCCGGCCTCCGGCGGTCACCAGAAGCGTTCGGGCTCCTCCGGCGGGGGACGGTCCGAGCCACCCCAGCGATCCGCCTCCGCCTTGGCCGCGTTGACCGCCGCATCCGCGCCGCGCAGAGCGATGCCCGCGCCGCTGGCCGACGGCCCGATGGGATCGATCAGCAGCGACGTCCGCGGAGCGACGCCCACCGCCACCGTGCAGTCGAGGACACGGCCGATCCAGTGCGTCACCTCGGCTCGGGGCTCCTCGGCGCGGCGGTAGCGGATACCGGTGTCCAGGTCGAGCAGCGACAGGACGACGGGCTCCTGCGTCTGGGGGTCGACGAGTTCGGAGACCTCGACCCGGTGCCCGACCGGGAGTGCGACCTGACCGGCGAAGACGAGCATCCTGTCCATGCTCCCACCCTACGGAACGGTCCGTATCGGCGACAGGGCCGGGAGCCGCGCAGAATTTTTCGAAGAAACTTTTGTCCCCCAAATGGCGGACAAGAGGATTAAGGGATATTCTGCTCTTCGTAGCGGGGGCTACCGGCTGAATCTCTGGGGGATCAGCTGTAGAGACAGCGAGACTTCGCCGCCTCCCCAACCGTCCGGGTAGGACGGTGAGCCCTCTCGGCAGCACCGGGTTGGGGCGGTCCCGTCGAGAGGGCATACCCCGCGGCTAGCCATCGTCCCGCTGAGCGTCAACCCCGGCGAGGGCGCGCACCGCTCGGGCTACGGTCGTTCGTCATGACGCCTCTCCCCTGTCTCGAACGCCGCCCCGGCGCACCTGCCGCCGGAGGCCGTCAGTCGTCGGTGGGCTCGTCGAGGCCGTCCTCATCCAGCGGCACTTCGATGCGCTGCTCCGCGGCGTCCGCCGGGTCCGCCTCGATGGGGTGCGGCTCCGGTGCCGAGGGGGTCGGCGCTTCCGGGTCCTCGGGAACCTCCTCCGCAAGCCGCTCCTGCTCCTGCAGGTCGGCCTCGGGCTTCACATCGTCGATCGGATGGTCATTGAGAGACATGGCTCCTCCTCCTTCGGTGTGGATGCTTCCAGCCTGCCGAGGCCGCACGACAGCGGCAAGGGGCTTGACCCGACGGAGCCGGCCATGAGGAGGAAGAGCACGCAGGGCCGGGTACGCATCGGCGTCTCCGGGTGGCGGTACGCCCGGTGGCGCGGCGACTTCTACCCGCGCGGCCTCCCGCAGCGTCGAGAGCTGGAGCACATCGGATCGCAGTTCCCCACCGTCGAGCTCAACGGCTCGTTCTACTCTCTGCAGCGGCCCGAGAGCTACCGCCGGTGGGCCGTGAGCGTTCCCGACGACTTCGTGTTCGCGGTCAAGGGCCCCCGCTACGTCAGCCACATGCTGCGACTGCGGAACGTCGAGCAGGCACTGGCGAACTTCTTCGCGTCGGGCGTCCTCGCCCTCGGTCCCCGCCTCGGCCCGATCCTGTGGCAGCTCCCCGAGCGCCAGCGCTTCGACCCGGAGCTCCTGGAGTCCTTCTTCGACGCGCTTCCCCGGACAACGGCCGACGCTCTCGCGCTCGCCCGGCGGCATGACGAGCGGCTGCAGGACCGGGCGTGGCTGGAGATCGATGCCGACCGCCCGCTCCGCTATGCCCTCGAACCGCGTTCCGCTTCCTTCGCCGACCCCTCGAGCCTGAGGCTCCTGCAGCATCACGGGGCTTCCCTCGTCATCGCAGACACCGCAGGCAAATGGCCGCGATTCGATGCCCTCACCGCGGACTTCGTCTACATCCGTCTCCACGGCGCGCAGATGCTCTATCACAGCGCCTACACCGAGACCGAGCTGCGGGAGTGGGCGGCGCTCATCCGCGGGTGGGCCGACGGGACCGGCGCCGACGACGGGAGGCCACGCGACGTCTTCGTGTACTTCGACAACGACGCCCGCGGGCACGCGCCTCACGACGCGCTGGCGTTGAGCGCGCTCGTGGCGGACGCGCCTTCCTGACGCGGCGAGCGCGGCGGCTACCGGTCGCCGACGTGACCCGGAGCGGTGAGCGACAGCACCCGCTCGACGAACGCCGCGTACTCCTCCATGTAGTGCGCGAGGAACTTCTCGGTGTCGGCGTCGTGCACCTGACCGTCGGCGCCGAAGACCTCGGGCCGGAACGTGATGTACGCCTCCGGGGCGTTCAGCTGCGGCGCGTTGAGGAAGCTCAGCACGCTCCGCATCGACGACTGCATGACCGCGGTGCCGATGGCTCCCGTCGAGGCGCCGATGATGCCGGTGGGTTTGCGTGCGAACGAGTTGTGACCCCAGGGTCGCGAGCCCCAGTCGATGGCGTTCTTCAACGCCCCGGGGATCGAGCGGTTGTACTCCGGCGAGACGAGCAGCAGACCGTCCGCCCCCTCGATCGCGCTCTTGAACGCGGTGACCGCAGCGACGGGTTCGAGCTCGTCGTCGCGGTTGTAGAGGGGGAGGTCACGGATCGGGATCTCCACGAGTTCGAGGTCCGGCGGGGCGAGCCGTACGAGCGCCGTGGCCAGGACGCGATTGATCGAGTCCGATGCGAGGCTGCCGATGAGGTAGCCGATCCGATGGGTCATGGTGAGGTCCCCTCGTCTCCGTGCATCTCCAGGATATCGCCGGGGTGGGGGCTTGCCACAAGGCCCCCCTCGGGAGGCAGAATCGACGGCTCGCGTGCCCCCGCATGCCCTCGCGAAGGAGATGTCCCGTGCTCGACCCCTTTGATCTGTCCGACGACCACGCGGCGAAATCCGCAGACGACCTCATCGCCGCCGACCGCGCCCACCTCCAGCGCCTCGGCGCCGCTCTGTCCCGGGAACAGGACGCCCTGACCGCTCGTCTCGCCCTCGTGCGCCGGCAGGCCGCCGACGCGGGCGTCACGGCGGTCGATCGCGACCTGGAGATCCGCCGCCTCAGCGCGACGCTGCGCCTGCGGGAGCGGTACGGCATCGACATGTGCCTGGGCCGGATGACCCCGGCGGCCGGACCGCCGGTGTACATCGGTCGCGCCGGGGTGTCCGATGCGGACGGCATCCGCCTGCTGGTCGACTGGCGGGCTCCGGCAGCGGAACCGTACTTCGCCGCGACCTGGGAAGACCCCCGGGGCCTCCTCTCCCGGCGACGGTACCGGTGGAACCGAGGCAGGATCACGGACTACTGGGACGAGGCGCTGTCCCCCGAGGGCCTCGACGGCGCCGCCTCCCTCGACGACCAGTCCGCTTTTCTCGCGAGCCTCGACGCACACCGGACCGGGCGCATGCGGGACGTGCTGGCGACGATCCAGGCGGATCAGGACGCCATCGTGCGCGCCCCTTCGCCCGGCGCTCTGGTCGTGGACGGCGGCCCCGGCACCGGGAAGACCGTCGTCGCGCTGCACCGGGCGGCGCACCTTCTGTACGCCGAGCCGCGGCTGACCACCGGCGCCGGGGGCATGCTGCTCGTAGGACCGAACCCGCAGTACCTCGGCTACGTCGAGGACGTGCTGCCGAGCCTCGGCGAGGACACGGTGCGGTTGTGCACTCTGCGTGATCTCACTCCCGAGGGCGCGGGCGCGATCGCGGAGACGGATTCCCGCGTGGCCGAGCTCAAGCAGAGCCTCGACCCGGAGCTGGTGATCGCGGCGGCGGTCTCCGAGCTCACCCGGCCGCCGATGCACGCGCTCCGCATCGAGGCGCCGTGGGCCGATCTCTGGGTGAGCCGAGAGGACTGGGCCGATCTGTTCGCCCGTGCGGATCCCGCCTCGCCGCACAACGAGGCTCGTGACGAGGTGTGGGAGGAGGTGCTGGAGATGCTGGTGGACCAGGTTGATGATCCCGAGGTCCCGGAGTCCTCCGTCCGTCGGTGGCTGCGGCAGGACGACGATCTCACGACGACGTTCGTACGCGCGTGGCCGCTGCTCTCTCCGGCGGCGGTGGTCGCCACCCTGTGGGCGTCTCCGGCGCTGCTCTCCCAGTGCGCGCCGGATCTCCCGGCGGAGGAGCTCGCCTTGCTGCACCGCGCAGAGGGGGCGCCGTGGACGGACGCCGACCTTCCCCTGCTCGATGCCGCGCACCGTCGGCTGGGCGACCCGGAGGCCGTGCGGGAGCAGCACCGCCGGCAGGTCGCGGCCGCGGCGGCGCGGGAGCAGATGTCGGCCGTGGTCGACCACCTCGTCGAGAGCGATGACAGCGAGATGAAGGTGATGTCGATCCTGCGCGGCGCCGACGCGCGGACCGTGCTCGCCGGAGCGGACGTTCCTCCTCCGCTCCCCCCGGACGAGCTCGCCGGCCCGTTCGGGCACATCGTCGTGGATGAGGCACAGGAGCTCACCGACGCGCAGTGGCGCACGTTGATCGCACGGTGTCCGTCCCGCAGCTTCACGGTGGTGGGCGACCGAGCCCAAGCACGGAGGGCGTTCACGGAGTCGTGGAGCGAGCGTCTGCAACGCCTCGGCCTGCGGAACGTCCGGGTCTCCTCGCTCCGGGTGAACTACCGCACGCCCACGGAGGTGATGGCGGTCGCCGCACCGAGCATCCTCGAGGCCCTGCCCGATGCCAACGTCCCGGTGTCCGTGCGGGAGAGCGGCATTCCGGTCCGGCACGGGAACGCCGTCGAGCGTGACGAGGTGGTGGCGGAATGGCTCGCAGCGAACCCGGAGGGAGTCGCCGCCGTCATCGGCGACCCGGGGTTCGCTCCGCGGCCCCGGGTGCGCGCGCTGAGCCCGGAAGGGGCGAAGGGACTCGAGTTCGATCTCGTCGTCCTGGTGCGCCCGGAGGCGCTCGGCGAGGGCCGGACGGGAGCGGTCGACCGCTACGTCGCCATGACCCGTACGACGCGGGAGCTCGTCATCCTGCGGTGAGCACCCCCTGGTCCTGGCGGACCGGGCGCTCTAGCCTGGGGCGATGACGAACGGCGAGGGGGCGGCACCGCATTGCCCGGAGGACGATGTCGTGATGCTCGCCATCCCCGGTGGCTGGAGGTGCCCGGATTGCGGACACCTCCAGCAGGCGCAGGATGTCGAGGAGCCGGAGGCTCCGGACGAGTTCACGCCGCGGCGGTGACGATCAGGCGTCGTCGGGTGCGCCGCCGTCGGTGATGGTGCCGGTCGGCTCGCTGTGCTCGATCTCGTGGCGGGCACCGTGCTCCGCCGCGAGAGCTTCCCCCTCTTCGATCGCCTCGTCGCGGCTGGTGTAGCTGCGAGAGAGCTCGGGGGCGCCGTCCACCTCGTTGACCCATTGCCCGTTCTTCGACCGGGTGACGACCGCCGTGACGGCCATCAGAGGTCCCCCGGCCCCAGGTCGCCCTGCCCCTCGTCGCCGAGGTCGGCGAGGACCGGGTCCTCCCCCTGGCTCTCGGGCTGCGGGGCGGAACCCGGCAGGTCCTCCGCCGGCACCTCATCGTCGGGGTCGGGGATCTCGTCGGGATCGCGACCGGTGGCGGTCGACGCCTCCAGATCCTCCGGTGCCGCACCCTCGTCGAGGGCTTCCGTGCGCTCCCATTCCGCCTGCGCGGGATCGTTGCTCGGGTCGGCCTCGGTGGTCGCGTCGCCGTCGCGCAGCGGCTGACCGCCGACGTCGTCGGGTGTCGATTCCATGTCTCCTCCTTCGATCGGGCTGCCCCCAGTCTCCCGGCTGGGATCAGAGTGGCCGAGGGGCTTGAGGAGACCTTGCCGAGCAGCTAGGTTTCGGAGCCGGATGGGACGGTCAGGAGCGGGTCAGGCGTAGCCGAGATCGGGAGCACCCACCCAGAAGAGGCCCTCCCTCGCGCCGGCCGGGAGCAGGCCTTCTATCCATTCGGCGACGACCACGAGGACGGCTTCCTCCAGGCGATCCCGCGTCCATCCGCGCGGGCGCGAGGGCACCGCGGGCTCCCAGCCGTCCGCGGTCCACTCCACACCGAACAGGTGGCGCTGGTCGTCGAACCGCCGGTCCAGGTCGAAGGCGTCGGCCCCGTCGAACCGCGCCCAGACGTCGAAGGGGCCCTCGCCGTCCTGGTCGACGAAGACGTCGATGAGGATCGCTTCCACACCGCTCTCCGCTTCGACGGCGGCCCGATGTAGGGCACCCAGCGCGGCGGCGACGCGCTCGCTCTCCCGGTCGAGCACGGTTCGCAGGGCGCGGGCGTAGGGCTCGGTGCCGTCCGCCTGCTCTGCTGTCTCCGGAGCGCTCATGGAAGGCGTCAATCCTCGGAGTCGATGAGCTCGAGAAGCTTCCGCAGCTCGTCCCTGATCTCCGTGTGGTCATACTGCCCGGCGCGGCTCTCCCCCGAGATCACGCCGGAACGACGCACCTTCCGGAAGTCGCCGAAGGGAAAGCTGTACGCCTTCTTCGTCTCGGGGTTCTCGCTCTTGTCGATGCCGAGGTGCCAGTGGGCGAACTCCGTCCACCCGTGCTCGTCGATGAAGCGGTTCTCGTCTTCCGCGCTGGGCGCCGCCTCGGACCAGTCGTCGCGTTCGTCCCGCACGACCTTGCCGTCGCGGACGAGGGAACGCGCGAGCTTGAGCGCCGGTCGGTTCAGTTCGATAGCCATGGGGGAACGGTAGGACGGGGGACGACGGCGCCCTACCCCCTTGACGCCCGAGGCCGAAGAGAGCAACCGCGAAGGTCGCCGGGCTCAGCCGCCGATCTGCGTGCGCACTGTCCGTCCTGCGAGCACGGCGTACAGGCCCACCGAGACCAGGAGCCCGACCGGCACCGAGAGGTCGAGCCCGCCCAGCGCCGCGCCGAGCGGGCCGGTCCACACGGTCGTCGACAGGAACATCGCGGTGGCGAAGCCACCGGCGACCACGGAGACGAGACCCGGGATGCCGAAGCCGCCGGTGTACCAGAACCTGCCGCCGGGCCGCTCGTCGAACAGGTCGGTCCCGGAGTACCGGTTGCGGCGCAGGACGATGTCGGCGACGTAGACGCCCATCGTGGGCACGGAGATGATCAGCAGGAACTGCAGCATCAGGTTGACGGCGCTGATCAGGTCGGATGCCACGACGAGCACGATCGTGAACGCGCAGCCGAGCGCACCGATGAGGATCGCGGAGGGGATGCGGCGGATCGGCACGCCGATCGACTGCAGGGCCATGCTCGCCGTGTAGGTCGTCATGCCGTTGAGCGAGATGCAGTTCACCAGAACGCCGAGCACGAACAGCGGGGCGAGCCACACCGGCAGCTTCTCGAGCAGGGAGTACTCGATGCCGTTCGCGAGACTGTCCGGCCCGATGGAGCCGCCCAGCACGACGCCGAAGGCGGTGATGAGCACCGCGGGGAAGAGCTGTCCCAGCGCGGTCGCGCCGATGATGCCGGACGCTTTGGTGTCGCGTGGCAGATAACGGGCCATGTCGGCGCTGTTGCTGAACGACAGCGGCGACGATGCCATCAGCGCGAACGCGATCGTGACGCTCACCCACAGCGGCAGCCCGCTGAGCGGCTCGGGCTGCGCGAATCCCCCATCCAGCGCGGGGGCGATGAAGCCGATGACGAGTGCGAAGATCACGAACAGCCCGATCGAGATCGCCAGGTAGGCCTTCAGGATGAGGGCGTGACCGTACACGGCGACGACCACGGTGATCGTCGAGACCACGACCGCCACCAGGATCGATGCCGCGATCGGATCGGGGAAGCCCCACCGCACGAGCAGTTCGCCGCCGATGAATGACGCCGCCACCCAGTTCAGCGCGAGGAAGACGCCCGAGATGAACCAGCCGTAGAACGCGATGACGATCTTGTTGCCGTGGATGCCGTAGATCGCTCGCTGGACCACCGAGCCGGAGGTGCCGGCTGCCGGTCCGGAGATGGCGACGATACCCGGCAGCAGAGCGAGCGCGCTCGATGCCAGAATCACGAGCAGCGCCTGCCAGATCTCCAGGCCGAGCACGAGCGTCATCGAGGCGCCGACCGTGATGTTCAGCACGCTGACGCCCGGTGCGCTCCAGACGAAGAACAGATCGCGCGCTCTCCCGTGCCGTTGGGCGTCGGTGATGAGTTCGATGCCCCGCGTCTCGGGGGTGCTCGCGGAGTCGACGAAGTCGGATTCGGATCCGGGCGCGACGGCACCAGGAGCGGGGATGGCGGATGTGTCGGACATGACGGTCCTTCCAGGACGGGCACCCTCCTGCGTCACTGCAGGGGGCGTTCGGGATTCAGGAGCGGGAGCTCATGGCCGCCGGTAGGCGACCTCGCCGTGCACGAGGGTGAGCAGCACGGCACCGGTGAGCAGGTCGTCGGTCGGCGCGGACAGCGGGTCGATGTCCAGCACGGCGACGTTCGCGAAGAAACCGGGCGCGATCCGGCCGTAGGCGTCGTCGATCGCGCCGACGTGGGCCGCGCCGGACGTCGCCGCAGCGAGTGCCTGCGCGGCGGTGAACGCACGCTCCGGGTGGTACGGCGGCAGCGCGCGGTCGATCGAGGATCGCCCGGACATCGCGATGAACAGGTTGTGCAGAGCCTCGTGGGGTGCGGTGGGGGCGTCGGTACCCAGCGCGATGGGAACATCGACGTCGCGGAACCAGTTCCACGGGAAGCCGTCCTCGGCGCGCTGATCTCCGAGCATCGCCATCCAGTTGTCCAGGATGGCGGGGTCGCAGTGCACCGGCTGCATGGATGCCGCGATGCCGTGCGCGCGCATCCGTGCGACCGTCTCGGGCGCGACCGACTCCAGGTGCTCGATGCGCGGGCGGCGGGCGGTGCCGGTGCCGTTCGCCCGCTCACAGGCCTCGACGAGGTCGACGGCTAGTGCGCTCGCCGCGTCTCCGATCGCGTGCATCGCGAGCTGCAGGCCGGCGTGGTCGGCGGCGATCGCGACCGGCGTCGCGGCCTCGCGGCTCCAGATCGGGTCGGCGTTCGAGCCGTCGGCGTACGGGCGCACCATCGCGGCGGTGCACGCGTCGATCACGCCGTCGAGGATGAACTTCACCCCGACGACCTTCAGCCACGGCGTGCCCGTGGCCTCGAGTTCGTCACGCAGCTGGACCGCACGCTCGACCTGGGCGAGATCGGATGCCGGGTCGCCGGTCGAGCTCAGCCACCAGTGCGCGGTGACCGGGAACGGCAGCCGACCGTCGCGGTCGAGCCGACGCCGCAGCGCCGCCATCGGCTGCTCCGTCATCCCCATGTCGGCGGCGCCGGTAACGCCGGCCGCCAGGTACGCGGCGAAGGCGAGCTCCAGGTGGCCGTCGACCTCCTCCTCGGTCCGGATGCCGTCGAGATAGTCCGCGAGCAGATCCATGGCCGCGGTCTCGAGCAGGAACCCGGTCGCCTCTCCGTCCTCGCCCCGCACGACCTGGCCGCCGATCGGGTCGACGGTGTCGCGGTCGATTCCGGCAGCGCGCAGCGCGGCTGTGTTCACCCAGGTGCTGTGCAGGTCGTTCGCGTCGAGGAAGACCGGGATGTCGTCGATCACCTCGTCGATCATCGCCGCGGTCGGCTGGGTGACGCCGTCGGGCAGCGCATCGAACAGCCAGCTGACGCCCTCGATGATCGTCGCGTCCGGGTTCATCCCCCGCGCCTCGAGCAGCCGCTGCTGGATCTGTGCCACCGAGGTGCAGTCGCGGAGTTGCACCTTGCCCTGCGCGTGGCCGAACATCGCCAGGTGCGCGTGCGCCTCGATGACACCGGGCATCACGAAGGCCCCGTCAAGGTCCACGACCGCGGCACCCTCACCTGCCGCGGAGCGGACCTCCGTCTCCGTGCCGACAGCGAGGATGCGATCGCCGCGCACGGCGAACGCGGACTGCACCGGAACATCCGCGAACCCGTCGAAGACGGTGGCGTTGCGATAGACGGTGGCGGTGTCGGTCATGGTGGTCCCTTCGATCGGGTCAGAGCGCGAGCGCCAGATGCGGGCGGGTGGCGGTTTCAGCCGGAGTGCCGTCGAGCACGTCGGCCCGACGACCGACGGGGTCGAGCACGACGGTGGCCAGGCTGGCCCACCGCTGTCCCATCGGAAGCGCGAGGTCGGGTACGCAGGTCACCGGAGGCTCGCGGTCGCCGGTCACGAGCATCGCGCGCAGCTGCTCGGCATCCGTCGGTGCGCTGGCCGACAGCAGTCGGCCCCGCAGGAAGTCCCAGCGCTGACCGGAGTCGGGCTGGTACAGCCAGGTCTTCTCGTGCGCCGCCGGCGCTTCGGTGAGGAAGTGATTCGTGCGCAGCCAGGTTCCCTCCGTGATAGCGGGCGCGGAGAACACGCCTTCAGGGCTGATGTCGAGCAGCACGGCGTCGCCCGCGGCGTCGAAGAGCGCGAACGAGCCGGAGCTCGTGACCGGCGCCTCGCGCACCAGTTCGACGGCGTGCGCGACACTGGAGGCCTCCTCGAGCACGAGAGCGGCGAGCACGTGCATCGGGATGCCCTCGGGCCGGTCGGACCGGTGCCCGAGGATGTTGAAGTGCAGCGCGACGCCGGCGCTGTTCAGGCCGATCTTGCCGAGGATGCCGCATTCGGTGAGCCCGGCGTAGTCGTGGACGCCGCCGCGCGAGATGATCGTGTGCCAGTACGGCGCGATCTCCATGTGCCAGTCCCACGTCTGCACGCCGAGGGTGCGCGCGCGGCCGTCCGCATCGCGGATCGAGCGCACGATGGTCGAGCACTCCCCCGGCGGTACGGCGACGCTGCGGGACAGGATCTCCGTTCGCCCGTTCAAGGCTGCGACGCGCCAGATCTCGGCATCCGCACCGGCGGCGATGCCCTCGATCTGCGCGCGCAGCGCCGGACGGTGGGCGTCGACCGCGTCGAGCAGCCGTTCGGCGTCGTCGCGCACGGTCTTCTCGTCGACGGCGCCGAGGCGGAAGAGCCGATCATACGCGTCGATCGTGCCGGGCAGAGTCTCCCGCAGCTGCATGCCGCGCTCGACGCCGCGCTGGAGCGGATCCGAGGCATCGGCCGTGATCTGCAAGCGCCGCTCCGGGCGCGGAAAGGGCGACGTCACGAGAGTTCCTCTCCGGGAAGGGCGGGAGTGCGCGGCGGTGCAGTGCGGCGCTCGCCGGTCGCCTCGAACGCGGCGGCGAGGCGCAGCAGGGCGGTGTCGTCCCAGCCGCGGCCCGCGATGGTCAGCCCCACCGGCATCCCGATGTCTGCCGTCGTGCCCATCGGCACCGTGACGGTCGGGATGCCGAGATGACGGATAGCGAGATTTCCATTCGCGACCCACACCCCGTTGCGCCAACCGGCGTCGGCGGATGCCGGGTTCACGTCCATGTCGGCGGGGCCGATGTCGGCGACCGCGGGGAAGATCACGGCGTCGAGGCCGAGCGCGTCCATCCACTCCTCGAGGTCGACGCGGCGGGTCTCCTCGAGCCCGCGCACACCCTCCTCGAGATGCGGGATGTCGGTGAATGACGCGTACGGGCGCTCGCGGACGAAGGCCGGATACTCGGCGATCTCGTCATCGAAGCCGGTGTAGCGATCCGGGAGGGCGCCTCCCGGATGCGGGAAGATGCGCGCGCCGTCGACGAGGTCGAGCCGATCGAGCGCGGGGTCGCCGTTCGCGCGCAGGAAGTCGTCCCACGCCCAGGCCGAGAGATCCTCGATCTCGGAGCGCAGGAACCGCTCGGACACCAGTCCCCTGGTGCTCACGGTCGGCGCCCCGGCGCGGTCGCCCTCGTAGTTGGTGACGACCGGGAAGTCGACGTCGACCACGTGGGCGCCGGCGTCTTCGAGGTCTCGACGTGCCTGCTCCCAGAGCTCGATGACGGACGCCCGTGTCACGATGCGCTGTCCGGTCGCGCCTCCGATGGTGGTGCCGGTGCCGGCATCCGGATCGGCATTGACGTACATGCGCGGCACCCCGAAGCGGCGGCCGGCGAGAGCGGAACGAGGGTCGGCCGCGGCGAGGTCTCGGTACGACGCCGGACGCACCTCGGATGCGGCAGGGATACGCACCCACGGCTGGGCGCGCCAGAAGTCGCCGCGGACGTCGGCGTCGTCGGCGACGATCACGTCGAGCACCTCGAAGAGATCGGCCATCGTGCGGGTATGCGGCACCACGACGTCCATCGTGGGCACCAGCGGCCAGTTGCCGCGCACCGAGATGACGCCGCGGCTGGGCGTGTATGCGCAGAGGGCGTTGTTCGACGCCGGTGCCCGACCGCTCGACCAGGTCTCCTCGCCGAGTCCGAAGGCAGCGAAGCTCGCGGCGGTCGCGGTGCCCGATCCGTTGGAGGAGCCGGATCCGAATGCACTCGTCAGCCAGTCGGCGCTGTACGGGCTCTCCGCCCGTCCGTACACACCGCGCTGCATCCCGCCATTCGCCATCGGCGGCATGTCGGTCAGGCCGAGGCAGATCGCCCCGCCGGCCCTGAGCCGTTCGATCGTGAACGCGTCCCGCTGCGCGACCAGATCCGCGAACGCCGGGGAACCGCATGCCGCGGTGAGCCCGGTGACGAGGTAGCTGTCCTTCGCCGTGTACGGGATGCCGTCCAGCGGGCCGAGCGATCGCCGGGCCGCCCTGCGGCCATCGGACGCCGCGGCTTCGGCGAGGGCGTCGGGGTTGCGGACGACGACCGCGTTGAGCGCGGTCTCGGTGCCGGGTGCGTCGTACGCGTCGATGCGCGCGAGATAGGCCTGCACCAGCGCGACGCTCGTGGCGGCACCGGTCTCCAGCGCTCGCCGCAGGTCCGCGATGGATGCTTCGACCACGTCGATCATGCGGGTGCCTCGCTCGTGGCCGGCTGCTGCTGAGTGATGCAGTGGATGCCGCCGCCGCGCGCGAAGATCGGGCGCGCGTCGACGGTCACGATCTGTCGCCCGGGGTACGCGGATCCGAGGATGTCCCGCGCGCGGGCATCAGCGGCGTCCTCACCGAACCCGCACGCGATCACGGCGTCGTTCACGATGAGGTGGTTGATGTAGCTCCAGTCCACGAAGCCGTCGTCGTCGCGGAGGGTCTCGGGGGCCGGGACGTCGATGATCTCGAGCGGGCGGCCCGCGGCATCCGACTGGTCCTGCAGGAACGCCTTCAGCTCCCGCGTGACGACGTGGTCGGGGTGTCCCGCGTCGTTCTGGCGGTGCAGCAGCACCCGGCCCGGAGCGGCGAACGCGGCGACGATGTCGACGTGTCCGTTGGTGCCGAACTCGTCGTAGTCGCGCTTGAGGCCTCGGGGCAGCCAGATGGCTGTGGTCGCGCCGATCGTGCGTGCGAGTTCGGCCTCGACGCGGCCTCTGTCGGCGTAGGGGTTGCGGTTCGGGTCGAGCTGCACCGTCTCGGTGAGCAGCACCGTGCCCTCGCCGTCGACGTGGATACCGCCGCCCTCGTTCACGAGCACCGAGCTGATGTGCTCCGCTCCCACGTGTGCGGCGACGATGCGTGCGATGCCGGCCGACACCTGCCACTCGGCCCATGCGGGCGCACCCCAGCCGTTGAAGATCCAATCGACCGCGCCGAGGACGCCGGGCCGATCGTCGTCGAGGACGAAGGTCGGGCCGAAATCGCGCATCCAGAACTCGTCCAGCGGCGACTCGACGATCTCGACGGCCGAGCCGAGCATGTCCCGCGCCCGCGCCATCTCGGTCGGGTCCACGACCATCGTCACCGGTTCGAACTCGGCGATCGCCAGGGCGACGTCGGTCCATGCGCGGTACGCGGTGTCGCGCCAGGCGGCACCGTCGCCCAGGGTGACGCCCACGCGCGGAAACGCCATCCAGGTGCGTTCGTGCCGATCGCCCTCGTGCGGCATCCGCCAGCCCATGTCATCTCCTTTGCCGACAACGGCTTGTTGGTCACATGACCAATACAGGAATGTTCCTACACTGAGGCACCATGTCAACATCCGATACGCGTCCACGAACCAGGAAGACGCCGGAGCAGCGCGCTGGCGAGATCTACGACGCCGCGATCGCGATCGCCAGGGAGAAGGGACTGTCCGCACTGACGCTGCGGGCGGTCGCCAGCAGGGCAGGGGTGGCGCCGGGGCTCGTCTCGCACTACGCATCGAGCATGGATGAGTTGGTCTCGCGCACCTTCCGCGAGCTCACGGCATCCGAACTGGACGACGTCCGCACCCAGGCCGAGACCGAGAGCGAGCCGGCGGCACGGATGGCGCGGATGATCTCCACGGTCCTCAGCAGCGATCACGACGACATCACGCTCGTGTGGGTGGACGCCTGGTCCCTCGGCCGCGGCAGCGCGGCGCTGTCGGTGGCCATCGACGAGCAGATGAGCGCCTGGCAGTCGTTCATCGCGCAGCTCATCGAGGATGGCCGGCGCTCCGGCGTGTTCCGCACCGACGACACGGATGCCGTGGCCTGGCAGATCCTCGCCATGATCGACGGCATCGCAGCGCATGCGCTGACCCGCCGTACCGACGCCGCGCTGTTCGCCGCTCGGTTGACACAGGCCTGCGAGACGCTGGTCGGCGCGGCCCCAGGGAAGATCGCGGAGCTTCTTCGGACGCACTGACGGTCGCAGAGGGTGGCATC
This sequence comes from Microbacterium sp. ER1, assembly GCF_023383675.1. Taxonomy (NCBI): domain Bacteria; kingdom Bacillati; phylum Actinomycetota; class Actinomycetes; order Micrococcales; family Microbacteriaceae; genus Microbacterium; species Microbacterium sp. ER1. Next base: position 28,005 of record NZ_QCXO01000128.1, on the reverse strand, counting down.
AGGCGTGCCCTCTTGGCGCCCTCGGCGATCCCAGGCCGGAAACTCTTGCGAGATTCCGGCCCTCAATGGTCGGGCTGACAGGATTTGAACCTGCGACCGCTTAGAGGATCCGGTCAATTTCCGGTCTCCGCCGATCGCCTCGGGAACTCGCGGATTCCCCTGTGTTTACAGGGAACCGGGCGGTTCGCTTGATGCGAGTGAAGCCGATTGGTGGCGGGTCGTGGCGGGTGATCTAGGTGGGTTCCTGCTGGATCGAGCGCACCACCCGAACCAAGTACATTTGAACGCTCGTTGCCCATGGCGCCTGAACGTCGATCGGGCGAGAAACCGTGCTTTCCGCGCTTCTCGTAACAACGACACTACCGAGGAACATCGGGTGATGCCGAACAATCTGCAGGATTCTGGTCATGACGCTGATCACCAGTTCTCGGCATCGCCGAACCGACTGACGGGGACGAATCCAGGTCTCTCGCGGCCTGAGCGATGGCCTCGCTGCCTTCACCAAGTGCAGCAAGGAGCTGCGACGCCGTGAGCACCTCGTATGGGCGCGAGACCCAGTAGCCGGCTGGCGTTAGATGGCGAGTAACGAATCGTGTCTGAAGAACGTAGGCGCCCTGATCCGGCATTGGCTCCAGACCGAGCTTCTTCGCTATATCTTCAAGATTCGGCTTCAACTCTGCTTCCTTCCGCGCGAGCTGAGTGGCATAGCAAGGCTTAACCCTGCCTTTGTTCTCCGAGTCGCTGTAGAAGGTCCGCAGCTGGCGCGCTGTCTCCGCAAAGCCATAAACGGATGCGGGGTCTTTCGCCTCGATCAACCAGATATTCGGATCGCCGCCACGTCCACAAACAAGGTCGACTTCTGTCGTCAGCTCCGGGACGCCCAGACGAGCGTGGTCGCCAGGCTTGACGCGCGCGATGGTCTTGAACCCAACTTCTTGAAGCTGCCGCTCAAGTGTTCGCTCGAACGCCTTGTTCCTCCCCGATCGTCTCTCAGCAAGAGCCTTGGACACCTTGTCAGGCACCTCGCCCGTCCAGGGAAGAACGCCCTGCGTCAGGTGATTGTTGTAGACGCTCAGGGTTGTCAGGAGATACTGCGGAGCGATCAGGATGGCGCCATCCGCACGTCTTACAAGCGGCTGAACAAGTAGACGATGCCTGCGGGTCCGTGTCTGCCACGGCTCCCAACTACTGGATCGCAGAAGATCTGAGGACACTGTGAGCATTTGCAATGCGTGCCGGAGACGCAACTGCTGCTCTTCACCGGGATCACCGGCTGCTTCAAAGACCCAGCCAAGAACCTCGTCCTCTGAGGCAAATGTGATGCTTCTGCCATCGTCGAACGAATCCCACTGTGCAAGTGCCATCAAGACTATGAAGAGATCGGACGTGGACGCACCGAAGGATTCCAGCATCGCCGGGTCAACGGCGTCCTCAACTCCTCCTGCGCCTGCCTCGTCGTCATCGAGTACCGGTCCGAGGCGGATAGTGGCTGCCGCCGTGTTGAAAGATCCCCTTTCCAGCACCCATGAATCATCAGTCACGTGATCGTCGTCTCTGAAGGTGAGCTCGTATGCAGAACTGATCTCGATGATCGCGGGAGCAACCCGGTGGTGCAGCCGCTCGCTCAACGTCGTCATTGTGCGATATGCATCTGCGGCAGCTAGGAGCGCACTCCAGCTCTGAGCCGTAACAGGCTGTTGCCCATCAACATCCGGGTCCAGTCTCAATGCGGCTTCGACGATGATCTCGTTGCACTGCCGTAGTTCGAGCGTTTCGCTGGCAAGCTCGGCCATGCGCGCCACTGGATCCCACTCCGTGCTCAGATTCTGGGCGACGCGGGTCAGGTTTCCTTGTTCTTCCTGGAGGTGGTCATAGACACGATTGAGTTGCTCCATCCCCATGGCGACGATCACATCGGTGTTGTGCAACGCAATACGATCGTTGAGCTGTTCCAGAGCTGCGGGCGCGAGATGGGTTCTGACTAGCGCATTAGCTTCGATTCCACGGTACTCGCCGGGTTGTATGCCCGTCGCGTGCAAGCGACGGGCGAAAGATGCAGTTGCCGCTGATTCGTCAGACGAGCTCAGCTGCCAGGGCCTCGGCAGATGGTTGAGTTTGGTTCGCGCGGTCTTCGTCTCGAGTATCAGGAATGGTCGGCAGGTGAGCCATTCGCGTCCGATCTCTTGCGCAACACTGTCACCGACGCCGCCGTACGCAAGAAGCTGTTCGAGGACGTTGGCTGTGAGCGCATTGGCTGCCAAGGGCTTGCCGTCCGCCTGCTGCACGAACTCCTCCAGGTCGAAACTCCAGAGCGCCACGCGCGGAGCACCCTCCGTTCGAGTCCGCGAAGATGAGAACTCAACCACTTCATCGCCTCGTTCAACCGCCCGAAGCCAGAGCCGGTATCCGCGGGTTCCGAGGTCTTCGTGCGCACGTCGCCACGACTCACCGATTGCGTCGAAGGCGAAGATGAGGCCCCCACAGACGTCGAACAGGAACCGATACTCCTGGCCGTCCGTCCAGTCCGGGTCGGACCTGACGATTGCGATCGGAGGCGTGATGAGAGGCAGGGACCAGCCGATGCGATTAGGTGCATGGTGGGTTCCCCGTCGATAGTCGTATTCGCTCTCGGGGCCAAGGAACGATACGGACGCGACGTTGCCGGATGAGATTTCGGCCATCTCCGCGTGCCGTAGCGGCGGTAGCCCTGTTCCATGAAGCGCGACTTCTAAGCGCGAGAGAGCGACCGCGCGCTCCCACTCGGCTTCTCCTGCGTGCGCCTCGAAGTACATGTGTGTTGGACTGATCCCGCCTTTGAAGAAGGTCTTGTCGTTTGTCCTCCATGGTTCCCAGTAGTCAATTGCTTCCCAGCCGAAGTTGGATGGGAATTCTGGTGAGCTCAAGTCACGGACGAATCGATACAGGTCGTCGTCAGCTGTTGCTGTCTCCGCAATCCAGGTGAGGTCTTCCAGTGCCAGGGTTGCTTGGCCAGGAGCCTGAGGCACCATTAGATGGGATGCGCCTGCGACGATGACAAGAGGAACAACGCTTGCGCCGGGGAGCAATTTGATGGTGCCACCACCAGCGATCTGTGCCGAGATCGGGCCGTCGGACGGGTCATGGTCCCGGAGGCGGTCTGCCAGCGTTACGCACGCTGGCGACGACGGCCCTGTTCTAGGAAGGTCTTCGGTGAAGAGGATCGATACCGCGATGAAGTTTGGCCCGTCAACCGGAACGAGCCACTGGATTTCGTTCCCTGTCAGTGGAGGCGTCTCATCGGGTGCTTTGGGCGGCGCCTCGATCAAGGTATTCGAGAACCGCCAGAGTGCGCCGCGGATCGCATCGATGCAGGAAGCCCGGAGCGCTCGCCTAGCGTGGCTATCACGTTCAAGGTCATCGACAAGTTCCGTGACCGCGTGAGCAAGCACTTCGGGGACATAGGTCGGTGGCAGCCATCGATAGTGCGGGTCAGCGGTTGAGAGGCGATAACGCAGAGTCCGCCCGAAGGGACTCGTCGGACTTTCGTGGTTGTACTTTGCCGAGACCGCCGGCGAGGTCATCCATTCAAGCGCAAGCAGATCCGCTTGGTCTAGTTGGAGCGACTCGATCGGGTCAGCGGAAACGAGCTTGCCTGCGGCGTCCAGTTCGTTGACTGGAAGTTCGATTTCGTCGCCGAGTTCGATGTCCGGAGCCGGTTGCCACTCCGGCAGCAGAGTGTTCAGGCAGTGGTCCACGTACCTGAGCGCTACTCGGACAACGTTGGCGATGCCAAACTTGTGCCGCCGCACAAGTCGATCGTCTACCGCGTCGGCAAGTCGCAGAGCCCGGGAGAGGTCGGCTATCGGTCTCTCGATCAAACCTGGCACATAGCGCAGCAGTTCGTCATCGACTCGGACTGTCGCGACATTGGTGGGGTCGGTCGAAATGTAGTCCTCGTGCATGACACCGATGCCCTTGGACTCAGCCGCCGTGTCAACCAACTCCTGTACGTCAGGGAGAGGCTCTCTTGAACGCTCGTTGGAAACGGAACTCGCGCGGAGGCTGGCGGCGAGCGCCACACCGATTGATACGGCCCGGTGACGCGCGGACGGAGACGAAGCTGCCGCAAATAATGTGGCCCACAGCTGGTCGGGGTCGAACCGACGATACATTCGAGCAAGTTCGTCGGGTTCGGGTGCCGCCGGCTTTGCTTGAGCGCGCTTCGGTTTTCTCGTCTTACTCCGGCCCATGCCAGCCTCCAAGTTCACATGGAAGATACGATCTCATGTCGTGTTCGACAGTCGATGTCGACGCAACGCCCAACACCTGAACCGGCGCCGGATGCTGCGAGCCTATAGCTGGCCCGACATGTCCTACGGCGATGCCGCGCGGGGGCGGCTGCGAGCTGATCGTCGCGGCCGGTCTAGCTGGACGCATCAGCCGCGATGACAGGCCAGGTCTGCCCGGCAGAAAGGCTTTAGCTGTGTAGACCTAGCCTGAGGTCGACGGATCTTCGGCCGCCGTGCCGCCCTGCTCATCTTCTGGACAGCGAGACGCTTGCCTATCGTCAACCACGGTCACGCCAACGGCTGCGATCTGCATGACGATCGAGTCGTCATTGCAGAGGACTCGTCGTGCGAGCTTGGCGGCGTGCGAAAGATCGGGGTGCTCATCCACAGCGTTTCGGAGCCGATCCTGCGGCACACCCAATTCGTGAAGCAGGTTCAGGATCACCAAGCTTGCGGTGACCTCAGCGACAGCATGAAGGTGGTTCAGATCGTTATCGGCGGTTCCGACGTGCGCGAGATTGTTGCGCGCATCTTTCGCTGCTTTGGCCCACACCTCAGGTTCATGCACGAGGCGGACGCCAGCTTCGCCGACTCGGCCCACAAGATCGAGGAGCCGCTGCTTGAGAGTGGGGACATTTGAATGCTCCGTGAGACGGTCCGAGAGCCACGCCTTGCGGTCAGCTGGCGCCGCTTCCAGGAGAGCTTTGCGCAGTGACTTGAACTCTTCCGGAGGAATCGGCGGGGCCGGGTCGAGCGCACGATGGAACGACTCCGCGGCGGCAACAGCCGTAACAACTCTCGTCTCGATGTAGCCGCTCCGCACATACCGCAAACCGAGAATCATGCTGCGCGCGGCAGCAAACCTGTCGCGGACATCTAGCCAACGAGGAAGGAGCTCCTCGAAGGGAAGGTCATCAAGCGTCAGGACGTAGTTGCGCAGATCGAGGACCTTCGCATCCGGCTTGGGCTTGACTACCCGCACCTGATACACGGTGATCTCATGCGGCTGGTCCCGCATCGGATGATCCTCGGGCCAATCGTCAGGAGTCGGCGGCAGGAACACGCGCATACTGATGATCCCGCACGCACGGAGCGTTGCGAGGGACAACAGGTCTGCCATGCCTCCGAGCAGATCGAGCCAGTAATCGAAGCACTGCGGCTCCTCGCGCTCGAATCTGATGACCTGATGTTCGCGCACGTGCGTCAGGGTTTGGGACCGGGTCTGCTCAGAATACGGATGCCACGCATAGTGGCTAAGCTTGACTGTCAGCGGGCCCGATTCGGCCGTGAGAGCTTCCAGGTGCTTCAACTCGATCGCGCCGCTGAGGTCGCGTTCTGGCCCGAAATAGTGTGTCTCGTGGATGCCAGTTCTGCGCGACCAGACGGTCATGTCCTCGACGTGTGCGCAAGCAGCCGTAAACGCTGGTTCGTCCGGATCGTCCATATGCACGCCCACCAGCGCGGTGTGTGCCCTCAACTCCAGCTTGTCAGGCGTCCCGAACATCCCGCCAAGGCTGAACGAACGCGCAGTTGTGACGTGGACGCTCAACAAGGTGATGAACTTGCCGTCACCGATGCCGACGACCACTGGCCAGTGCTGAAGCTCGTCGGTGACGATAGTGGAGCCGTTCTTGCCCGGGCGCGTTACGTTGTATCGCCAGCCGCCGATGAGCCGAAGCCGTAGACCCTTGTCCGGCGAGTAGGTCAGCACCCCAGGCACCTTGTTGTCGGGATCCTCGGGTCGCCACCACTGGCCCGTCCAGTCGTGGTGCTCGTCTAGCAGAGTTTCGGTCACGCCTTCATAATGCACCACCCCACGACATCGAACCGTGTCGGAATGCCGTCGCCGCAGGCGCTGCGGCGCGACGTGTCGCTGCCCGCGATGACGCTGCACGGTCTGCGGCACATGCACGCGTCGCTGCTGCTGGCGAGCGGTGCTGACATCGCGCTCGTGTCGAAGCGGCTCGGTCACTCGTCGCTCTCGGTCACGAGCGACATCTACACACACCTGATCGGCGATGCCGCTCGACGTGCTGCGGAGAGCGCTTCAGCGCTCGTCCCGCGCGCAAGTGCACAACGAGTGCACAACCACGGCACGGCGGCGGATACGACAGAGGCTCGGAACCCCGCGACTTCCGCGTGATTCCGAGCCTCTATGTGGTCGGGCTGACAGGATTTGAACCTGCGACCCCTTGACCCCCAGTCAAGTGCGCTACCAAGCTGCGCCACAGCCCGTTGTTCTGCACTCTCGCGCAGGCAACTCCCCTATCTTAGCCGCACCGGAGGCCCTCTCGCGAACCGAGGCGTTGCGGGGTGTCGGAAGCTGCTTGTACCGTCGCCTGCATGTCGACGATCACGACCGCGGTGGCGACGACCGCCCGTTGGGATGACGTGCAGCACGCACTCACCGGCGGCGGCGATGGGGCGAGCTGCCAGTGCATCTGGCCGGTGCTGCCGAACAAGGATTGGAATCAGACGACCACGCCTCAGCGCACGGAGATGTTTCGCGCCGAGATCGACGAGGGTCCCCCTCCGGGGCTGGTCGTGTACGTCGACGGCGAGGCCGCGGGCTGGATCCGCATCGGACCGCGCGCCCGTCAGACCCGGATCCCCCACACTCGCATGATCGCCGCGTCGAGCACCGAGCCGTTCGACGACGAGTCCGTGTGGGCCGTCACCTGCTTCGTCGTCCGCAGGGAGCACCGGGGCACCGGGCTCAACGCCGAGCTGCTCGACGCCGCGATCGCCTTCGCGCGAGAGTCGGGCGCCCGCCTCATCGAGGGGTATCCCGTCGACACCCGTGGTGAGAAGCAGCGCGCGAACGATCTGTACCACGGCACGCTCGGGACGTTCCTGCGCGCAGGTTTCACGGAGAAGGCGGTGATGAAGCCGGGGCGCGTGCTCGTCGCCCTGGAAATCGCACCGAACGAGAGCGATAGCGTGAAGGCATGAGCGCCGCGAACTCCTCTCTCGATGATCCCGACCTCGGACCGCTCCATCGCGCGACCTCCGAGCTCGACGACGGCTCCGTCCTCACCCACGACTGGTTCGTCGGCAGCACCGAGGTCGACGGCAGCACCTACGAGCTGATGGTCGAGGGCGCATCGCCAGGCGATGTCGCTCCACTGCTCCCCCGGCTGCGTGCAGTCATCGCCGGCCTCCCGGGCCTCCGCCGCGTCGCCTCGGATGCCGTGGTGACAACGTTCAGCACCGGAGACCCAGACCCCAGCGACCTGGACGAGGCGGCGGACGACCTGGACCTCGAGACCATCGAGGCCTCCGGCGACGGCACCGTCGTCCTCCACTTCACAGACTCCTGCGGCGAGCACTTCCCGGAGGGCTACTGGCCCGCCGTGCACCTCAATGCCGAGGGTGCCGTCGCGACGGTCACCGTCGAGTCCTGAGGCGGGCCGGTCCGATCGACCGCCTTCGGGACGACATGCCCCTCCGGTCATACGATGGAGGGATGCAGCGCCGCACCCTCCCCCCCGCGATCGTGTGGGCGTTCGTCCCCTACGCCGTGGTCTCCGCCCTGCACGTCGTGCTTCTGGCGCTCGGACACGATCTCGCGGGTCCGACGAAGCTGCTGCTCATGCAGCTGCTCGCGGTGCCGGTCCTCGTGGCGGCGCGACGGATCGACCCGCCCGTGACGGTGGCCCTCCTCCTCGTCGCCCTACTCTTCTCGTGGCTGGGCGACGGCGCGGGCGCGCTGTTCCCCGCGGCACCCGAGCTTCCGCTCATGCTGGGCTTCTTCGGTCTCGCGCACATCGCCTACATCGTCCTCTTCGCCCGCCACCTCGCGGGCCGTCGCCTGCCGTGGTGGACGGCGATCTACGCCGTCTGGTGGCTCGCGATGATCCTCGTCCTCGGCCCGCACACGGGCCCGCTCCTCGTCGGCGTCGCGCTGTATGGCCTGCTCCTCGCGGGCACCGCGGCGTTCGCTGCGCGATGCCACCCGCTCGTCGCGACGGGCGGCGCGTTCTTCCTGGCGAGTGACACGATCCTCGCTTTCCGACTCTTCCTGCCCGACGCGCTCCCGGCCTGGAGCAGCCCCGCCGTGATGCTCACCTACACGCTCGGCCAGGGCCTGATCATCGCCGGCGCCCTCGTCTCCCTGCAGCGGAGGGCCGCCTGATGGTCGACAGCGCGCGGGTGGACAGCTGGCTCTGGGCGGTGCGCGTCTACAAGACCCGGTCGGCGGCGACCACCGCATGCCGTGCGGGGCATGTGCGCGTCAACGGCGACAAGGCGAAGGCTGCACAGGCGGTTCGCGTGGGCGACGAGCTCCGCATCCGCATCGCGGGTTTTGACCGGATCCTGATCGTGCGCCAGATCCTCGTCAAGCGCGTCGGCGCGCCGCTCGCCGCCCTCGCCTACGAGGACCGGACGCCTGAACGCGAGCCGCAGGCAGCCCTCGGCGTCCGGGACCGGGGCGCCGGACGACCGACGAAGCGGGAGCGTCGGGACATCGATCGCCTCCGCGGACGAGGCGATATACAACACGACTGAACCCTTCCTTGATTCGAACATAGGTTCTAAAATCGAGGTATGACGAACCCGCCGACCGATCCCCTCAGCCTGGAGGAGCGGCGGCGCGTGCGAGACGCCTGGGCTGAGACCCGTCGACGCATCGCAGCGCTGGAGGCAGAGGCTGCAGAGCTGCTGGTGGCGCAGATCGCTTTCCATGACGAAGACGTGGCCGCGGCCCCGCACCACCGGGATGCCATCCACCGCTCGATGGTCGCCGAGTACGCCACCGCGGCGCGTCTTTCCACCGGCACCATGGAGTTCGCGTTCGCCGATGCTCTCGCCCTGAGCACGGCACTCCCCCGCGTGCGAGAGGCCTTCCACACGGGTGCTCTGAGCTCCTCGCACGTGCGGGAGATCGCGCGGGTGAGCGCGATCGTGGACGAGGCCATCCGCAACCGCGTCGTCGCACCCGAGACGATGGCGCTGCTCGAGACGGCGGTGCTCGTCGTCGCTGAAGCCGAGACCGCGGCGCGCACGCGGGTGCATGCCCGCCGCGTCGCCTCCGCGCTCGTCGGCGAGACGATCACGGAGCGACACCGCCGCGCCGCGGACGAGCGCTGCGTCACGGTGCGATCGGTCGACGACGGCCTCGCGGTCCTGACGGCAATACTCCCGGAATGGGCGGCGGTGGCGATCGCCGACCGGTTGAGCCAGCTCACCCGCACCGTCATCCGAGCCCGTGATGCGGCTCCCGCGCGTGATTCGAAGGCTGCGGGCGCTGCGGGGTCGGACGAGGCGTCGGACGAGGCGACGCTTCGCCGGACCCTGGCGCATGACGACCTGCTGACTGCTCACGGCGTCGCGACGGATCGCCCGTGCGGCGAGACTCGGTCGGACACAAAGATCTCCAGCGCCGATGGCGACACCTACGCCCTCGACCCCGAGGCGGAATCGCTCCCCGCAGACACCCGCACCTGGAGCCAGGTGCAGGCCGACCTTCTGACCGATCTGCTCCTCACCGCCGATCCGAGCGCTGTCGAGGGCGAGGGCCTCACGGGCGTGCGCGGCCGCCTGCAGGTGACCGTGGCGGCGACGACCCTCGCGAGGCTCGACGACCGTCCGGCCGAACTGGACGGACACGGCGCTCTGCACCCGGACATCGCGCGAGCTCTGGCCGGTCGCGACGGGGGCTGGACGCGGTTGTTCCTCGATCCGCACGGGCAGGTCATCGAAACGGACGCCTACAGCCCGACCGAGAGCATGCGCCGGTTGCTCCGGGCCCGGGATCAGCACTGCCGGTTCCCCGGGTGCCGACAGCCGGTACACCGCTGCGACATCGACCACACCTGGGATCACGCGAAGGGCGGCCCGACCCGCGTCGACAACCTCGCGCATCTCTGCCGCGGACACCACGTGCTGAAACACCCCGATATCCCGGAGGCTCAGCGCTGGACAGTACGACAGCGACCCGGTGGGGTCCTCGAATGGCGAAGTCCCCTCGGCGCAGTCCACACCGATCGCGCCCCACGTCGGGTCGCCTTCGTCTGAAGCGCGCCGCCATCACGACGACGGGTCCTTCGATCGCAGTGGCGCACGCCACGCCACGCCACGCCACGCCACGCCACTGTACGAGTACCGGAATCCGCGGAGCGTGGCGCCCGCGTCTCGCTCAGGCGTCGAGAAGACGGAGGAGCCAGCCGCTCGAGCGCACCTGCGCCCCGGCGGCCTCGACGCGGGACTGCAGCTCGCGGTCACTGGTCACCGCGAGAACCGGCGACGCGCCCGCGACCCGGCGTTCGACCTCGGCCACGATCGCGTCGTCACCGGCGCCCTCCGCGCGCACGACGTCCAGAGCCGAGCCCGCGACTCCGGCTTCTGCGGCCGCCGCATCTGCCGGCGATCCCCCCGCAGCGGCCTCCGCGATGTCCCGCGCGCGACCTTCCACGACGAGCGAGACCTCCGGGAACCAGGCGTCCCCCGCGAGGCCGAGGTCGTCCGCGGGCACGGCCAGCCCGGTCAGACGATCGCGCAGTCGTGCGGCGGCTCCGGCGCGATCCTTCCACCAGCCGTCCGGCACCGAGCCCACGACATTGGCGGCGTCGACCACGACCGCCGGGTGCGCCGAGAGCTGAGCCCGCAGCATCGGCCACGCCGCACCGAAGCCGGGGTGCAGGGGCAGTCCGTCCACGTCCTCGACGGGCACCCACGACAGCGCGACGCTCTCGGGGTCGCTGATCACGGGGTCGAACGGCGTCCGCACATCGGCGACGACGGTGGTGTACGACCAGATGCCGAGGTCGAGCACGCTCGTGAAGCGCGGCCGCACCGCGCCATCCGGCACTCCTGCCTCCTCCTGCGCCTCCCGCACGGCGCCCACGATGGCCGCCTCGCCCTCGTGCAGCGCGCCGCCGGGCAGGCCCCACGTGCCGCCGAAGTGGCTCCACGCCACGCGATGCTGCAGCAGGATGCCGCGCTCTGGGTCGACGGCGAGGAGGCCGGCCGCACCGAAGCGTCCCCAGTACCGCTCACCGGTATCTGCAACCACCCAGGCATCGCCCGGATCGCGGGGCCCCTCGGGGCGACGCGGTTCACCGGCGGCGGGAGGTACGACAGTCACCCCCTCAGCTTTTCACAGCATCGGGGCTCCGGCGCCACCGCCGCGACATGCGCGGCAACGAGTCAGCGCTGGCGACGCTCCCGCACACGCATGTTGATGACGATCGGCGTGCCCTCGAACGGGTAGAGCTCGCGCAGGCGGCGCTGGATGAACCGGCGGTAGCCCGGGTCGAGGAAACCGGTCGTGAACAGCACGAACGTCGGCGGACGGGTCGAGGCCTGCGTCCCGAAGAGGATGCGCGGCTGCTTCCCGCCGCGCACCGGGTGCGGGTGCTCGGCGACGAGCTCGGCGAGGAACGCGTTGAACTTGCCGGTCGGGATGCGGCGGTCCCAGTTCTCCAGCGCCATCTCGAGCGCGGGGACGAGCTTGTCGAGGTGACGACCCGTCTTCGCCGAGATGTTGACCCGCGGGGCCCAGGCCACATGGGCGAGGTCCTGCTCGATCTCGCGCTCCAGGTAGCGGCGGCGGTCGGCGTTCTCCAGGTCGTCGTCGTTGAGGCGATCCCACTTGTTGAACGCCAGGACGAGCGCGCGACCGGACTCGAGCACGAGGTCGATGATCCGCACGTCCTGCTCGCTGATCGACTCCGACACGTCGAGGACGACGATGGCGACCTCGGCCTTCTCCAGCGCGGCAGACGTGCGCAGCGACGCATAGAAGTCGGCGCCCTGCGCCATGTGCACGCGGCGACGGATACCGGCCGTGTCGACGAGGCGCCACATCTTGCCGCCGAGCTCCACGACCTCGTCCACGGGGTCGCGCGTCGTGCCGGCGAGATCGTTGACGACCACACGCTCCTCCCCCGCGGCCTTGTTCAGCAGCGAGGACTTGCCGACGTTCGGGCGTCCGAGGATCGCGACGCGGCGCGGACCGCCGATCTCCTGCTTCGCCACCGCGGAGATCTCCGGCAGCTTCGTCAGCACGGCGTCGAGGAGGTCGGCGACACCACGACCGTGGATCGCGGAGACCGGGTGCGGCTCGCCGAGACCCAGGTTCCACAGGGCGGCCGCCTCCGGCTCCTGACGCGCGTCGTCGATCTTGTTGGCGACGAGGAAGACCGGCTTGCCGCTCTTGCGCAGCAGCTTCACGACGTGCTCGTCGGTCGAGGTGGCGCCCACCATGGCGTCCACGACGAACAGGACGACATCGGAGAGGTCGATCGCGACCTCGGCCTGCGCCGCGACCGAACGGTCGATGCCGCGGGCGTCGGGCTCCCAGCCGCCGGTGTCGACGACCGTGAAGCGGCGGTCGTTCCACTCGGCCTTGTACGTGACGCGGTCGCGGGTGACGCCGGGAGTGTCCTCCACGACGGCCTCGCGACGGCCGAGGATCCGGTTCACGAGCGCGGACTTGCCCACGTTCGGCCGCCCGACGATCGCCACCACGGGGAGCGCAGGCAGGAACTCGATGCCGTCCTCGCCCAGCGCCACGCCGGCGAGGAGCGCGGCGTCCTCGTCGTCGAGCTCGTAGTCGGCGAGCCCGGCGCGCAGGGTCTCCGCGCGCTGTTCGGCGAGCTGGTCATCGATCTGCTCGAGCTTCTCGGCGAGCTGGTCGGGACCGCCTTCGTATTCGTCGTCAGCCACGGTCTGCTCCTCGGAGTCGTTCGATCACCGAGAGGACGGCGTCGATGGTCTGGGGGAAATCGAGTGCGGTCGAGTCGACGACCTCCACGCCCTCCGCGGCGTTGAGGAAGTCGACGACGGCACTGTCGGAGGCGTCGCGCTTGTGCAGGGCATCCGCCACGGCAGCGGCGTTCTCGCCGGCGAGCTCACCCGCGCGACGGGCGGCCCGCACCTCCGGTGCTGCGGTCAGCAGGATGCGCACGGGGGCATCCGGTGCCACGACGGTCGTGATGTCGCGTCCTTCGACGACGACGGCCGGGTACGGCGCCTCGGCGACCAGCGCCCGGAAGAGCTCGTTGACCTGGGTACGCACCTCCGGCACGCGGGCCACGCCGCTCACGGCACCGGACACACGAGGTTCGCGGATCGCGTCCGTCACGTCGACGTCGCCGACGCGCACCGTGCGGTCGTCCGGATCGAGCCCGAGGCGGACGGGGAAGTCGGCGGCCGCGGCGCGCACGGCCTCGGCGTCGTCGGTGTCTGCACCGCGATCGAGCACATGCCAGGCGAGAGCCCGGTAGGCCGACCCGGTGTCGAGGTAGCCGAAGCCCTCGCGACGCGCGATCGCCTTGGAGACGCTCGACTTCCCGGACCCGGCGGGCCCGTCGATCGCGATGAACTTCGTGGCGGAGATGGTGGAGGTGTCAGTCATTGGTGTTCCCTGCGATGCGCCAGCCGCGTTCCTGGAGCCCGGTGATCGCGCCGTGCAGCGCCGCGGGGTCGACACTGATCTCGGCGAGGCCGAACTGCGCGCCCGGAGAGTGCTCCAGCCGCAGGTCCTCGACGTTGACGCCCAGCTCGCCGAGCTCGCCGAACAGGCGACCCAGCTGACCGGCGGTGTCGTCGACCATGACGACCAGTGTCTCGAAGCGTCGGTTCTGCCCGTGCTTGCCGGGAAGGCGCTCGACGCCGTCGTTGCCCTGGCGGATGGTCTCGGCGAGCACGCGTCGGGCACCCGGGGCCCCGGGAGCGCGCAGCGCGTCGGCGACCTCGCTCAGGTCGGTCGCGAGCGCGTCGAGGATCTCGACGACGGGACCGGCGTTGGCCCCGAGGATCTGCACCCACAGTTCCGGAGCGGACGCGGCGATGCGCGTCGTGTCTCGCACGCCCTGCCCGGCCAGGCGGAGAGCGCCCTCCTCGGCCCCGGCCAGACGACCGGCGAGGAGGCTCGCGACGACCTGCGGCACGTGCGAGGTGAGGGCGACGGAGCGGTCGTGCTCCTCCGGAGTCATCTCCAGCGGCATCGCGCCGACGTCGAGAGCCAGCGCCTCGACCAGCGCGAGGTCGCGCGCGGTGGTGTCCTCGTCGCGGCACACGACCCACGGCCGGCCGATGAAGAGATCGGCTCTCGCCGAGATCGCCCCGCCGCGCTCCCGACCGGCGAGCGGGTGCGAGCCGATGTAGCGGGCGAGGTTCACGCCCCGCTCCCGGAGTGTGCGGAACGGCTCGAGCTTCACGCTCGCGACATCGGTCACGACGGCGTCGGGGTACCGCTCGAGCTCGGCCTGGATCACGTCGGCGGTCACGTCCGGCGGCACGGCCACGACGACGAGCACCGGGGCGTCGTCATCCTGCGGAAGGCGTCCGGCGCCGTAGTCGACGGCGAGGCGCAGTTGCGCAGGGGACGCGTCGGTGAGGACGACATCGATGCCCTTCGCACGGAGGGCATGGCCGACGCTGGCACCGAGCAGCCCGGCGCCGACGATGCGCACGGTGCCGGACAGACGCGGCGCCACGGCACCGCTCTTCCGCGCCGCGGGCGCACTCGTCGTCTGGGTCATTCGCTCTCCTGCTCGCCTGGCGCCTCGGCGACACCGGATTCCCGGCGCGCGAGAGTCAGCAGCGCGCCGAGTTCGATTTTACTCAGTTCCCGCGTCCGACCGGCCGGGAGGGTTCCCAGGTGCAGCGGACCGAACTGTCGCCGCACGAGTTCCGTGACCGGGTGGCCGACCGCCGCCATCATCCGGCGCACGATCCGGTTGCGTCCCGAGTGCAGCGTGAGCTCGACGAGGCTCGTGCCGCGGGACGTGTCCAGCAGGCGGGCCTTGTCGGCGGCGATGGGGCCGTCCTCCAGCTCGATGCCCTTCGTGAGCTTCGAGATGGTCTGCGCCGTCACCGCCCCCTCGACCTTCGCGATGTAGACCTTGGTGACGCCGAAGGAGGGGTGCGCGAGGACGTGCGCGAGCTCGCCGTCGTTGGTGAGCAGCAGCAGCCCGCTGGTCTCGGCGTCCAGACGCCCGACGTTGTACAGCCGCTCCTCGTAGTCCTTCGTGAAGCGTCGGAGGTCGGGGCGTCCGCTCTCGTCGCGCATGCTGCTGACCACACCCGTCGGCTTGTTCAGCATCACGTAGCGCTTGGACACGTCGAGCTGCACCGCGGTGCCGTCCACGTCCACGAGGTCCCGCTCCGGGTCGATGCGGCGGCCGAGCTCGGTGACCACCTGGCCGTTCACGCGGATGCGTCCCTCGACGATGTACTGCTCGACGACCCGACGGGAGGCGACGCCGGCCGCGGCGAGCACCTTCTGCAGTCGCACGCCTTCGGGAGCGGCGGAATCGTGGGTGTCGGTGGTCATCGGACCGTCCCTTCGTCGAAGCCGTCGGCGCCGTCGTCGAGGAGCGGCGAGATCGGCGGAAGCTCATCCAGAGAGTTGATGCCGAGATGCTGGAGGAGTGCATCGGTCGTGCCGTAGTTGATCGCGCCGGTCTCGGAATCGGCGAACAGTTCGGTGATCAGCCCCCGCGCGAGGAGGGTGCGGACCACGGAGTCGACGTTGACCGCGCGGATCGAGGCCACCTGGCTCCGGGTCACCGGCTGCTTGTACGCGATCACCGCGAGCGTCTCCAGCGCCGCCTGGGAGAGCCGGGCCGGCGCCTGACCGCCGACGAACTCCGCCACGACCGGATCTAGGTCCTCGCGGACGTAGAGCCGCCATCCACCGCCGACCTCCCGCAGTTCGAAGCCGCGCCGCGGACCCGCGCCTCGACCGTCGTAGTCCTCGACCAGCGACTCGACCGTCTGCCGGACGGCGGGCACCGGCGCGCCGACCGCGGCGGCGAGGGCCACCAGGCCGATCGGCTCGTCGACGATGAAGAGGATCGCCTCCACACGCTCGCTGAGCGGCAGCTCGGAACCCGTCGCGGCGTCGGGCTCGTCGGGGAGGCCGGTCTCTGCCGCGGTCACGTCATCGGTCATAGTCGGCCCCCAGGGTCGCGAGTGTCTCGTCCGACCAGGAGTCGGCGGCCCAGCGGAGGGTGAGCTCCCCGAGCGGTTCCAGTTGTTCGAAGGAGAGCGCCGCGTGGCGGTACAGCTCCAACACCGAGATGAAGCGGGCCACGACGATACCCGGCTCCGAGACGCCCGCGACCAGCTCGCGGAAGCTCAGCGACTCGGTGCCGCGCAGCAGCGTGACGACGATCGCGGCCTGCTCGCGGATGCTGACCAAGGGCGCATGCAAGTGGTCGAGTCCGACGTGCGGGATCTCCTTCGGCGCGAAGGCCAGCAGCGCCAGCGCCGCGAAGTCGTCGGGCGTGAGCGACCAGACGAGCTCTGGTGTCTGCTTCCGGTGCTTCTCCTCCAGCGGTACCGCACGCACATGACGGCGGTCCTCCCGCTGCAGGCATCGCGAGAACCATGCGGAGACTTCTTTGAACGCGCGGTACTGCAGGAGACGGGCGAAGAGCAGGTCGCGCGCTTCGAGCAGGGCGACGGCCTCGGCGTCGACGAGCTCGCCCTGCGGCAGCAGGCCCGCCACCTTCATGTCGAGCAGGGTCGCGGCGACGACGAGGAACTCCGACGCCTGGTCGAGCTCCTCCTCGTCCTCCAGGTCGGCGAGGTACGCGATGAACTCGTTGGTGACGGCGCTCAGCGACACCTCGGTGATGTCCATCTCGTGCTTCGAGATGAGGTTCAGCAGGAGGTCGAAGGGGCCGTCGAAGTTGGACAGCGAGACGCGGAACCCAGCGGCATCGTCGGCGGAGGACGGCTCCGCGGTGTCGATCGCCTCGGCGGGTGCCGGGACCTCAGCGGTACCGAGCTCGTCAGGCGACGGCGCCACGGGCGACCAGCTCCCTGGCCAGCCGCAGGTATGCCTGTGCGGCCGCGTGCTCCGGAGCGAACTCGGTGATCGGGACCCCCGAGACCGACGCGTCCGGGAACTTCACGGTGCGGCCGATGACGGTCTCCAGCACGTCGTCGCCGAACGCCTCCACGACGCGCTCCAGCACCTCGCGCGAGTGCAGCGTGCGCGGGTCGTACATCGTCGCCAGCAGGCCGTCCATCTCGATGGAGGGGTTGAGCCGGTCGCGGACCTTGTCGATGGTCTCGATGAGGAGCGCGACACCGCGGAGCGCGAAGAACTCGCACTCGAGCGGGATGATGACGCCGTGCGCCGCCGTCAGCGCGTTCACGGTCAGCAGACCGAGCGACGGCTGGCAGTCGATGAGGATGACGTCGTACTCCCCCGCCACCTGGCGCAGCACGCGGGCGAGGATCGTCTCGCGGGCGACCTCGTTGACGAGGTGCACCTCCGCGGCGGAGAGGTCGATGTTCGCGGGAAGGACGTCGAGACCGGGCACGTTCGAGTGCACGATCGCGTCGTGCGCATCGCGCTTCGTGTCGAGCAGGAGGTCGTAGACCGTCGGGACGTCGTGCGTCTGGATGCCGAGACCGGCGGACAGCGCGCCCTGCGGGTCGAAGTCCACGGCGAGCACCTTGCGGCCGTACTCCGCGAGCGCGGCGGCGAGGTTGATGGAGGTCGTCGTCTTGCCGACGCCGCCCTTCTGGTTGCAGAGCGCGATGATGCGGGCCGGGCCGTGCGACTTCAGAGGCGCCGGGATCGGGAAGCCCTGGTACGGACGGCCGGTGGGTCCCATGGGGGTGTCGTCGGCCTTCTGCGCCTTCGCCCTGGACTTCGCCACTTTCTCAGCCACCGGTTCTCCTGCTCCTTCGTGCTTGCTCGATTGTAGCCGCCCAGCGTTCCTCAGCCGGCTCGGCGCGCGGCGGTCCCGGTACCGGCCGCGGCCTGCGCGGTCAGCGCGCCCGGGGATGAGAGGTCGCGTAGATGTCGCGGAGAGCATCCACCGACACATGCGTGTAGATCTGCGTCGTCGCGACCGAGGAGTGCCCCAGCAGCTCCTGCACCACCCGCACGTCGGCGCCGCCCTGCAGGAGGTGCGTCGCGAACGAGTGGCGCAGCGTGTGCGGGGAGACCTCGGTCGTGAGCTGTGCGCGCTCCGCGGCGGAACGGATCACCAGCCAGGCGCTCTGTCGCGAGAGCGGGGCACCGCGTGCGCCGAGGAAGAGCCGGGCCGATGCGCGGCCCTTCGCCGCGAGCTCCGGGCGGACCCGGGTGAGGTAGGCGTCGACGGCGGCACGGGCGTACGACCCCACCGGGACGATGCGCTCCTTCGAGCCCTTGCCCCGCAGGCGCAGCACCTCGCCGTGCGCCATGTCGTCGACGTCGAGCCCGACCGCCTCCGACACCCGGGCGCCCGTGGCGTAGAGGAGCTCCAGCAGCGCCCTGTCGCGGATGCCGAGCGGCTCCTCGGCCGACGGCGCGGCGAGCAGCCGCTCCACCTGGTCGATCGTGAGGGCTTTCGGCAGCCGGCGCGGGGTCTTGGGCGGGCGGAGCCGTCCGGTCGGATCGTCCGCCTCGATGCCCTCACGGGCGAGGAACCGGTGCCAGCCGCGCACCGAGGACTGCAGGCGCGCCAGACTCGTCGCGGCCCGGGGCGGCTCCGCCGAGGCGCGGTCGGCGATGAAGCGGTCGATGACGGCGGGCGTGATCTCCGCGGTGTCGTCGATCCCCTCCGCCGTGAGCCAGTCCCGGTAGCCCTCGAGGTCGCGGCGGTAGGCGCCGACCGTGTGCGCGCTGAGCCCGCGCTCGATCGTGACGTGACGCAGATACGCGTCGAGGGCGCGATCGAGCTGCATGCTCAGCTCCGGTCGCGCAGCCTCTGCGCGGTCGCCAGCACGCCGAGCGCGAGGATGCCGTTGCGCAGGCGTCCCGCCAGGACTCCGGCGACCGCCTCCTCGAGGGGAAGCCAGGCGAGACGGATGTCCGCCTCCTCGTCTTCGCGGGCGTGCGCGGCCGCGGCGGCGGTGAGCCCCGTCGCGAGGAACACCTGGATGAGCTCGTCGTTGCCTCCCGGCGTCGTCCACGACGACACCAGGGGCTCCCAGTGCGCGGCGACGAGGTCGGCCTCCTCCGCGAGCTCGCGTCGGGCGGCCGCCAACGGCTCCTCCCCCGCGATATCGAGGAGGCCGGCCGGCAGCTCCCAGTCGCGGTGGCGGATCGGGTGACGGTACTGCTGGATGAGCAGCACCCGTCCCTCGTCGTCCAGCGCGAGGATCGCGACGGCCCCGGGGTGGGCGACGTACTGTCGCACGATCTCGCCCTCGCCGTAGCGGACCCGGTCGGAGCGCACGTCCCAGACGCGCCCCTCGTAGACGAGGTCGCTGCTCAGGACCTCCGGCTCGAAAGGCTCGTCGCGCAGCGGCTCCGCGACGGCCGGCGCCTCCGACTCACTCATCGACGGGCACGTCGAACAGCTCGCTCGCGCGGTGGCGGGCGATGGCCGCGCCGACGAGCCCGCGGAACAGCGGGTGCGGGTCGGTCGGACGCGAGCGCAGCTCCGGGTGCGCCTGGGTGGCGATGTAGTACGGGTGCACGTCACGCGGCAGCTCGACGTACTCGACGAGGTCCAGCTCCGGGTTGAGGCCCGAGAACACCAGACCGGCCTCCGACAGGCGATCGCGGTAGGCGTTGTTCACCTCGTAGCGGTGGCGGTGACGCTCGGACACCTCGGCGGCGCCGTAGACCTCGCGCGCCAGCGAGCCCTCCGCGAGAGCCGCCTGGTAGAGGCCGAGGCGCATGGTGCCGCCCAGGTCGCCGCCGTCGAGGATCTCGATCTGCTCGGCCATGGTCGCGATGACGGGCTCCGCGGTGTCCGGGTCGAACTCGCTGGACGAGGCTCCGGCGATCCCGGCCACGTCGCGGGCGTACTCGATGACCATGCACTGCAGACCCAGGCAGAGGCCGAGGGTCGGGATGCCCTGCTCGCGGGCGAACTTCAGCGCACCCAGCTTGCCCTCGATGCCGCGGATGCCGAAGCCTCCGGGGACGCAGATGCCGTCCAGCTCGGCCAGCTGCTCCTGCGCGCCCTCGGGGGTCTCGCAGAGGTCGGACGGGATCCAGCGGATGTTGACCTTGGTCTCCTGCGCGAAGCCGCCCGCCTTGAGGGCCTCGGTCACGGAGAGGTAGGCGTCCGGAAGGTCGATGTACTTGCCGACGAGGCCGATCGTGACCTCGTGCTTCGGGTTGTGGACCGCGTGCAGCACCTTGTTCCAGCGCGTCCAGTCGACGTCGTCCGCCTTCTGGTCGAGCCCGAGGCGGCGCACGATGTAGGAGTCGAGGCCCTGCTCGTTGAGGGTCGACGGGATGTCGTAGATGCTCGGCAGGTCGACGGTGTTGATGACGCCTTCGACGTCGACGTCGCACATCAGGGCGATCTTGTTGCGGTTGCTCGCGCTCACCGGGCGATCGCTGCGGAGCACGAGGGCGTCGGGCTGGATGCCGACCTGGCGGAGCGCGGCGACCGAGTGCTGGGTCGGCTTGGTCTTCTGCTCGCCGGACGCTCCCATGAACGGCACGAGCGAGACGTGCACGAAGAACACGCTGTCGCGGCCGAGCTCGTGGCGCAGCTGGCGGGCCGACTCGAGGAACGGCTGCGACTCGATGTCGCCGACCGTGCCGCCGACCTCGGTGATGATCACGTCGGGACGCGGGTCCTCGGTGGCCTGCAGCCGCATGCGGCGCTTGATCTCATCGGTGATGTGCGGGATAACCTGCACGGTGTCGCCGAGGTACTCGCCGCGACGCTCGCGGGCGATCACCTGCGAGTAGATCTGACCGGTCGTGACGTTGGCCGCCTCGGACAGGTTGATGTCGAGGAAGCGCTCGTAGTGGCCGATGTCGAGGTCGGTCTCCGCACCGTCGTCGGTGACGAACACCTCGCCGTGCTGGAACGGGTTCATGGTGCCCGGATCGACGTTCAGATACGGGTCGAGCTTCTGCATGACCACGCGGAGTCCGCGAGCGGTCAGGAGGTTGCCCAGGCTGGCCGCGGTGAGCCCCTTGCCCAAAGACGAAACGACACCACCAGTCACGAAGATGTGCTTGGTCGTGTCGTTCTTGGGCCCCGCAGAAGAAGAGTTCATCACGGGCTTCTATCCTAACAGTTCATTCAGACGCCGAGGCTGAGAAGCTCGCGGGCGTGGGTGAGTGCGGCATCGGAATCCGCGAGTCCGGAGAGCAGACGGGCCATCTCGGCCTCGCGCTCCTCCCCGTCGAGCCGCCGCACGCTGGAGGCGGTGACGGCGCCGTCGTGCGATTTCACGACGGTGAGATGGTTGTTCGCGAAGGCGGCGACCTGCGCGAGATGGGTGACGGCGATCACCTGAGACTTCTCGGCGAGTCGGGCGAGTCGCCGACCCACCTCGATCGCCGCCGCGCCGCCGATGCCCGCGTCGACCTCGTCGAACACGAAGGTGGGCACGGGATCGGTCGCCGCGATGACGACCTCGATCGCGAGCATCACCCGCGACAGCTCGCCGCCGGAGGCGCCCTTGGCGACCGAGCGGGGTTCGGCGCCGGGATGCGGGGCGAGCAGGATTGCGACGTCGTCGCGGCCGTGGGTGCTCTCGGCCCCCGGGGCCACAGAGACCTCCAGGCGCGCGTCCGGCATCGCCAGCGCGTGCAGCTCGGCGGTCACGGCCTCGCCGAGCCGGCCGGCCGCCTCGCTCCGGGCCGCGGTGAGAGCGTCGGCCCGGGCGTCGAGCTCCGTCCTGGCCGCGTCGCGCTCGGCGGTGAGGCGTTCCAGGCGCTCTCCGTCGTCGTCGAGTTCGGCCAGCCGCGCGGATCCGGTCTGCCACAGCGCCAGGGCGTCCGCCAGCGAGCCGTGCTGACGGATGAGGACGCCGAGCGCGGCCCGCCGCTCCTCGACGGCGGCCAGCTCGTGCGGACCGGACTCGTCGAGGTCGGCGAGGAAGCCGGAGAGCACACCGGCGGCGTCGGCAATGCGGTAGCCGATGTCGGCCAGGGTCTCCGCGACCTCCGCGAGCTTCGGGTCGGACACGCGCTCGATCGCTCGGCGCGCTTCCGCGACCAGCGCCGAGGCATCGGGCTCGCCCTCCTCGTTCGAGAGGGCTCCGTGGGCCAGGGCGGCGGCGACGCGGAGTTCCTCCGCGTTCGCGAGGCGCTCGGCACGAGCCGTCAGCTCCTCGTCCTCGCCCTCCTCGGGGGCGGTCGCCTCGATCAGGGCGAGGTCCTCCCGGAGCCGGACGGCCTCCTCGGCACGCCGGTCACGGTTCGCGGTGATGTCGGTGATCTCGGCGTCGAGCGTTCGCCAGCGCTCGAACGCGGCCTGGTACTCCTCCAGCGCCCGAGCGATCGGTTCGCCGCCGAAGCGGTCGAGGGCGTCGCGCTGCGCGGCGGCCGACCGCAGCCGCAGCTGCTCGGACTGTCCGTGCACGACGATGAGCTCGTCCGCGAGCGAGGACAGCACTCCTGCCGGCGCGGCCCGCCCGCCGACGCTCGCGCGGCTGCGGCCCTCGGCGCTGAGGGTGCGCGAGACATAGAGCTCAGCGGTGCCGGCACCGGCCGGCTCCAGCTCTCCCCCGGCCTCGGCCACGATGTCGGCGACCTCGCCCTTCTCGGGCACGATCCACACCCCGGCCACCGAGGCCTGCGCGGCTCCCTTGCGCACGGCGCCCGAGTCGGCGCGCTGGCCGAGGAGCAGCCCGAGCCCGGTGACGACCATGGTCTTCCCCGCGCCCGTCTCTCCGGTGATGGCCGTGAAGCCGGGCCCGAGCGGCAGGACGGCGTCGGCGATCACGCCGAGCCCCTGCATGCGCATCTCCTCGATCATGCGTCGCTCCTCCGCTCCTGTCCGCGCCATCCTTCGACGGGCAGTTGGAACTTCCGCACGAGACGGTTCGTGAACGCCGTGGGGTGCAGACGCGCGAGGCGGACCGGGCGCGACGAGCGGCGCACCACGACGCGGGCTCCCGGCGGAAGGTCGTGGGAACGACGGCCGTCGCACCAGAGGATGCCGGAGCCATCCGTCCGCTCCAGCATCTCGATGGCCACGGCCGCCTCGGGGCTCACCACGAGCGGCTTCGCGAAGAGCGCGTGCGCCGACAGCGGGACCACCGCGATGGCCTCGACCGTCGGCCAGATGACCGGGCCGCCGGCGGAGAAGTTGTAGGCGGTCGAGCCGGTCGGCGTGGAGATGACCATGCCGTCGCAACCGAAGCTCGACAGCGGCCGCCCGTCGATCTCGAGCACCACCTCGATCATGCGCTCACGGCTCGCCTTCTCGACGGTCGCCTCGTTCAGGGCCCAGGTCTCGAAGACGACATCGCCCGAGGCGTCCTTCACGCGCACCGACAGTGCCAGGCGCTCCTCGACCTCGTAGTCACGGGCGATGACGCGGCGCATCGCGTCGTCCATGTCGTCCCGGTCGATCTCCGCGAGGAAGCCGACGTGCCCCATGTTGATGCCGAGCACCGGAGCGCCGCTGTCACGGACGAGCTCTGCCGCGCGAAGGATCGTGCCGTCGCCCCCGAGCACGATCGCGAGCTCGAGCGTCGCCGGTCCGGAGGCGTCCAGCACCTCGACGTCCGCGAAGAACGCATCGACCGCGGCGAGCTCCGCATGGTCGTCGGCTGCCAGGACGGGACGGACCCCCGCACCGCGGAGGGCGTCGATCACCCGACGGGCGGCCGCGACGGTGTCAACGCGACCCGCGTGGGCGACGACCAGGATCCTGCGCTCGTTCATCGTCCCCCTGCCAGCCGGTTGATGGTGTCCATCCATTCTGTCGGATTGCTGCCGCCGCCCGGCACGAGGTGCACGAGATACTCCGCATTGCCGTGGGTCCCGAGGATCGGGGAGGAGACGATCCCCGCCATCCCCATCCCGGCGTCCCACGCGCTCCACACCACGCGGGCGACGGCATCGGCCCGGGTGGCGGGGTCGGTGACGAGGCCGCCGCGCACCGCGGTCCTCCCGACCTCGAACTGCGGCTTGACCAGCAGCAGCACGCCGGCGCCCGGCGCGGCCACGGCGACCACCGCGGGCAGCACGAGCTCGAGCGAGATGAAGGAGAGGTCGCCCACCACCAGGTCGGGCGACGTGGACTCCCCCGTCGCTGCGGTGAGGCTGTCACGCGTCATGTGCCGCACGTTGAAGCCCTCGACGGCGATGACGCCGGTGTCGGCGGCGACCGCGGGGGCGAGCTGACCGTGGCCGACATCCACGGCGAGGACACGACGCGCGCCGCGTTCCCGCAGCACCTGCGTGAAACCGCCGGTCGAGGCCCCCATGTCGAGCGCGAGGCGTCCCTGCACCGGGATGCCGAAGCTGTCGAGCCCGGCGACGAGCTTGTGCGCAGCGCGGCTGACGTAGTGGTCGGCGCCGGCGACCGTGATGGTGTTGTCGTCGCTGACCGCGGTCGAGGCCTTCACGACCGGGCGGCCGTCGACGCTCACGAGGCCGTCGGCGATGAGGGTGGCGGCATGCGTGCGCGAACGGGCGAGTCCTCGGGCAGCGAGGGCGGCGTCGAGTCGCGTCATCGTGGTCCCGGGGTCTCCCGCAGGTCGTGCCGGGATCCGCTCTCGAGTCGTCGCGAGAGTTCGTCGTGCAGGGCCGAGTACGCGTCCGCGCGTGCGGCGAGCGGCTGCCCTTCGATCAGGCGCAGACGACTCCACAGGCCGTCCGTCGGCGCGCTGGTCGTCGTCTCATCGCTCACGCTTCCACTGTACGCGGCGCCGCCGACGGGCGGCGGCGCCACGCGTGGCTCAGGGGCGGTGGAACGGGTCCGCGTACAGCCGTTCCGGAACACGGAGGACGAACACCGGCGTCCCGGACGCCCAGATCGCGGCGGCGCCCGCACGGAGCAGGTCGAGCTGGTCGCCGGACTCGGCGACGATCTCGACGTCTGCGCCCCGGACGCGGACGGCGGCACCGTTCACGTCGAACACGCCGTCGGTCACGGTGGGCTCGGGGTACGGCTCGTGCAGACCGCGCAGGTCGCCGAGGATATAGGTCGGGCGCGATCCTTCGGGCGCGGCGAGGACGTGCTTGGGACGGTCGATACCGGTCAGCACCAGGGCGGACTCGATGCCCGCACGGCTGGCACCCATGATGTCGGTGTCGAGGCGGTCACCGATGAAGAGCGCTTTCGCCGCGCCGAAACGGGCGAGCGCCTCCTCGAAGATCGGGGTCTCCGGCTTGCCCGCCACCGTCGCCAGGCGACCGATCGCGGTGTGCACGGCGGACACGAGAGTGCCGTTCCCCGGGGCGACGCCCCGCTCGCGCGGGATCGTCCAGTCGGTGTTCGTGGCGATCCACGGGATGCCGCCCTCGTCCTCGGGGACCTTGAGGGCGAACGCCGCTTCGGCGAGGTCGGTCCAGGCGACCTCGGGCGCGAAGCCCTGGACCACGGCCTGCGGCGCGTCCTCGGCGCTGCGCGTGACCGTGTACCCGGCCTTCTGCACCTCGTCGACGAGGCCGTCGCCGCCCACCACGAGGATCGTCGCCGGCGCCGGCACGATCCCGGACAGCAGACGCATCGCCGCCTGCGGGCTCGTGACGACGTCCT
Source organism: Microbacterium sp. ER1 (assembly GCF_023383675.1). Taxonomy (NCBI): domain Bacteria; kingdom Bacillati; phylum Actinomycetota; class Actinomycetes; order Micrococcales; family Microbacteriaceae; genus Microbacterium; species Microbacterium sp. ER1. The sequence goes on along the minus strand of NZ_QCXO01000128.1, from coordinate 2,363 downwards.
GCGGAGCCACGTCGAGCCCGAGACTCGTGAGGTGCGCGGCCACCGAGGCGTCGGTGCGCGAGGCGTTGTTCGTGATGTAGCCGAGACGCACCGCGTGCGCCGCCGCGTTCAGGCTCTCCACCGCATGCGGCAGAGCGCCGGGACCGGCATAGACCACGCCGTCGAGGTCGGCGAGGACGGTGTCAACGCCTTCGAGCGGCGTGCGACCCGCCGGCCGCTTCCGCGCTTTCGCTGTGAAGAGCCCCACTACGCCTCCGGCTTCTCGGACGCGGAGGGCGAGTCGTCCTCCGTCTCGTCATCGTCCGTTTCGTCGTCCTCGCCGAGCAGCTCGCGCACCTCGTCCTCGATGGACGGCTCCGCGGGCTCGGGGGCCTCGGCCGCGTCGTCGGCTTCGGTCGCGTCGTCGGCTACGGTCGCGTCGTCGGCCTCGTCCTCGGCCTCCTCCTCGTCCTCGACAGAAGCGACGTCAGCGTCGGAGAACTCGTCGTCAGAGAACCCGTCCTCGATGAGGCCGTCCTCCACGTAGAGCTCCTCATCGCCGGCCTCGTCGACACCGAGAGCCTCGGCGGCGACCTCGGCACGGCGCGCCCAGAACTCGGCTTCGTCCGTACGCCCGAGGTCCTCCAGGACGGCGGCGCGCGCGGCGAACAGCGCGGGGCTCCACTCGAATGCGCGGTCCGGGTCCAGCTCCGGGATCTCGAGCTCTCCGAGCGCCAGCTCGAGGTCTCCCTGGTCGAGCCGGGCACCCGACATCGCGATAGCCAGGGCGACTCGCACGGGCGTGGTCAGAGCTGATCGGTCCACCGCCCGACCGGTCTCGAGGGCGCGGTCGGGGCGCCCGATACCGCGCTCGCTGTCGACCATGAGGGCGATCTGGTCATCCTTACCGGAGATCCGGCGGTAGGTACGCAGCTCGCGCAGCGCCAAGGCGAAGTCGCCGGTCGCATAGGCGGTGATGCCGAGGGTCTCGCGGACGATCGCGATCCGGCCGGCACGACGCGACGCCGCCAGCGCATGCTCGTGCGCCAGAGCGGGGTCCTCGTCGATCAGCCGGGAGGCCATCGCCAGGTGACGAGCGACGAACTCGGCGTTCTCTTTGCTCAGCGTCTTCAGCTCGTTGCGCGCGGACGGGTGCAGGTCGCGCGCGGTGACCTCGTCCGGGACGCGGGGCTCGTCGAAGCGCGGACGCTCGTTCGCCGCGTTGGCCGGACGCTCCCGCCCAGCCCCGCCGCGCTGCGGGAAGGGCCGCGACCGGTCACTCCCCCGCTCACGCTCGAACCCGCCCTCGCGACGCGGAGCGGAGTCACGGTTGTAGCCGCCCTCGCGACGAGGACCGGAGTCACGGTTGTAGCCGCCTTCGCGACGCGGAGCGCTGTCCCGGTTGTAGCCACCCTCGCGACGGGGCGCACCACCGTCGCGGTTGTAACCACCCTCGCGGCGAGGGGCACCACCGTCACGGTTGTAGCCACCCTCACGACGGGGCGCACCACCGTCACGGTTGTAGCCACCCTCACGACGGGGCGCACCACCGTCACGGTTGTAGCCGCCCTCACGACGGGGCGCACCATCGCGGTTGTAACCACCTTCGCGACGCGGGGCGCCGTCACGGTTGTTGTAGCCGCCCTCGCGACGAGGCGCACCACCGTCACGGTTGTAGCCGCCCTCGCGACGCGACGCACCATCACGGTTGTTGTAGCCACCCTCACGACGCGGAGCACCATCGCGTTTGTAACCACCCTCACGACGCGGAGCGCTGTCACGGTTGTTGTAACCGCCCTCGCGACGAGGCGCACCACCATCGCGGTTGTAACCACCCCCACGACGCGGAGCACCACCATCACGGTTGTAGCCACCCTCACGACGCGGAGCACCGTCACGGTTGTTGTAGCCGCCCTCGCGACGAGGCGCACCACCATCGCGGTTGTAGCTGCCTTCACGGCGGGGGGCAGCACCGTCACGGTTGTTGTAGCCGCCCTCGCGACGAGGCGCACCACCATCGCGGTTGTAGCCGCCCTCACGACGCGGCGCACCACCATCACGGCTGTAGCCACCTTCGCGACGCGGGGCACCGTCACGGTTGTAGCCACCCTCACGACGCGGGCCGCGGTCGCCGGAGCGAGATGCGCCGTCGCGGTAGACGGGGCGACCTCCGGAAGGACGATCGTTGCGCTGGTTCCTGTCGTCGTTGCGACGTGGACGGCGCTCTTCCTCTTCCGGCATGGTGCTCCCTGTTCTCTTCGTGCTGTAAACGCAAAATGGCCACCCAACGATGGGTGGCCATTTCGACTAAAAGGAGTCCGGCGGTGTCCTACTCTCCCACAGGGTCCCCCCTGCAGTACCATCGGCGCTGTGAGGCTTAGCTT
>NZ_QCXO01000127.1:0-85642 GCF_023383675.1 Microbacterium sp. ER1 | reverse complement strand
GAGACAGGGCGTTGGCTCCGGAGTGGGGGCGCAGGCGGACAGGGCCGAGACGCCGAGGGCAAGCACGGCGAGCATGCGGAGAGCGGTGGGCGACATCACCGGGCCACCGTACGCGGAATGGACGGAGCGGCGCCGACGTTATCCACAGAGAAGCTCGCACGAATCCGCTCTTTCGCGGACGGCAACTTCTGATAGCCTGAACTGTCACTCGTGGCGTGTACATGCATGCCCAGGTGACGAACACACCACAATCCACCTGCTGCGAAGCACATCCCGGCCGTGCGCGGCCATGCTCCGCAGCCCGAGTATCCATTCACAAGGACAACCCACTACATGACTACCGCAACGACCGCCCCGGCCACCAAGCAGGTCGCCATCAACGACATCGGATCTGCTGAGGACTTCCTGGCCGCGGTCGAGAAGACCCTGAAGTTCTTCAACGACGGCGACATCATCGAGGGCACGATCGTCAAGATCGACCGCGATGAGGTCCTGCTCGATGTCGGCTACAAGACCGAGGGTGTCATCCCCTCGCGCGAGCTCTCGATCAAGCACGACGTCGACCCCAACGAGGTCGTCAAGGTCGGCGACGAGGTCGAGGCCCTCGTTCTCCAGAAGGAGGACAAGGAAGGCCGCCTGATCCTCTCCAAGAAGCGTGCACAGTACGAGCGCGCCTGGGGAGACGTCGAGAAGATCAAGGAGAACGACGGCGTCGTCACCGGTACGGTCATCGAGGTCGTCAAGGGTGGACTCATCGTCGACATCGGCCTCCGTGGCTTCCTCCCGGCCTCGCTCATCGAGCTCCGTCGCGTCCGCGACCTCACGCCGTACCTCGGCCAGGAGATCGAGGCGAAGATCCTCGAGCTCGACAAGAACCGCAACAACGTCGTCCTGAGCCGCCGCGCGCTGCTCGAGCAGACGCAGTCGGAGTCGCGCACCACGTTCCTGAACAACCTGCACAAGGGTCAGGTCCGCAAGGGTGTCGTCTCCTCGATCGTCAACTTCGGTGCGTTCGTGGACCTGGGTGGCGTGGACGGCCTCGTGCACGTCTCCGAGCTGTCCTGGAAGCACATCGAGCACGCCTCCGAGGTCGTCGAGGTGGGCCAGGAGGTCACCGTCGAGATCCTCGAGGTCGACCTCGACCGCGAGCGCGTCTCCCTGTCGCTGAAGGCGACGCAGGAGGACCCGTGGCAGGTCTTCGCCCGCACCCACGCGATCGGTCAGGTCACGCCGGGTAAGGTCACCAAGCTCGTTCCGTTCGGTGCGTTCGTCCGCGTCGCCGACGGCATCGAGGGCCTCGTCCACATCTCCGAGCTCTCCAGCAAGCACGTCGAGCTGGCCGAGCAGGTCGTGTCGGTGGGCGAAGAGGTCTTCGTCAAGGTCATCGACATCGACCTCGAGCGTCGTCGCATCTCGCTGTCGCTGAAGCAGGCCAACGAGTCGGTCGACCCCAACGGCACCGAGTTCGACCCGGCTCTGTACGGCATGCTCGCCGAGTACGACGAGAACGGCGAGTACAAGTACCCGGAGGGCTTCGACGCCGAGACCGGTCAGTGGAAGGAAGGCTTCGACGCCCAGCGCGAGGCATGGGAGCAGGAGTACGCTGCGGCCCAGGCTCGCTGGGAGGCGCACAAGGCTCAGGTCGCGAAGGCGGCCGAGGCCGAGGCTGCGGCCGGCGACGACTTCGGCGGCCAGTCCTTCTCGAGCGAGTCGGCCGGCGCCGGCACGCTCGCCGATGACGAGGCTCTCGCGGCTCTGCGCGAGAAGCTCTCGGGCGGCAACTCCTAAGCACCACTCCGAAAAGGGTCGTCACCCCGCGTCACGGCGGGTGTGGCGGCCCTTTTCGCATGCCCGGTATCCGGCGGAGCAGCTGCGTGACGCAACGTTACGACCGCATTCGTAACATTCCGGAGCCTCCGACAGCATGGGGACATGACCGCCCTCCTGCCCGCTGCGTCGCGCACCGCTGAGGCCCCGACGACGTCGGGCTCCGCACAACCCGTGCGCTTGGACGGCATCGCGCGGTCGTTCCCGCTCGCTCAGGGGCGACGCGAGGTGCTCCGCGGCATCGACCTGGATATCGCCGCCGGGGAGATCGTCGCCGTCGTCGGTCCGTCCGGGTGCGGGAAGTCGACGCTGCTGCGCCTCATCGGCGGACTGGACACCCCTACGCGCGGGACGATCCGTCTGGACGGCTCCGGTGTCGCCGACGTCGACGAGCGCACGGCGATCGCGTTCCAGGAGCCGCGGCTGCTCCCGTGGCGTACGCTCGCGCAGAACGTCGAGCTCGGTCTTCCCCGGGGCGTCTCCCGCCGCGCCGGACGCGCCCGGGTCCGCGAACTCCTGCAGCTCGTGGGACTCGAGCACGCCGCCGACCAGCGCCCCCGTGAAGTGTCGGGAGGCATGGCGCAACGGGCCTCCCTCGCCCGGGCTCTCGCCAGGAACCCCGGAGTCCTGCTGCTCGACGAGCCGTTCGGCGCGCTCGACGCCCTCACGCGCCTCCGTATGCACGACCTGCTCCTGAAGATCCACGCGGCCGAGCTCACCACGGTGCTGCTCGTGACCCACGACGTGGAGGAGGCGCTCTATCTCGCCGACCGCGTGCTGCTGCTGCGCACCGTCGGCGACGCGGACGACACCGCGTCGTCCGTCGCGCGGACGATCCGCGTCCCTGGCATCCGCCCTCGAGACCGCGCCGACCGCGGCCTCGCCGACCTGCGCGCCGAGCTCCTCGAAGGGCTCGGCGTCGACACGCACCACCACACCCCCGAGGAGACCCGATGAGCACCATCACCCGCCGCATCATCCCTGCGATCGCCGTCGCCGGGACGATGATGCTCGTCGCCACCGGCTGCGTCGCCGGGGAGAACGCGTCCGCCGAGGCCGAGTCCACCCCGGCCGGGAACGGCGAGTGGTCGGCGGACACGCTGTCCGTCGACTTCGCGACCTACAATCCGCTCAGCCTCGTGATCCGCGACCAGGGCATCCTGGAGGACATCCTCGGCGACGACGTCACCGTCGAATGGGTGCAGTCCGCCGGCTCGAACAAGGCCAACGAGCTCCTCCGCTCGGGTTCGGTCGACGTGGGGTCGACGGCGGGCTCGGCCGCGCTGCTCGCCCGCGCGAACGGTTCGCCGATCCAGGTGATCGACATCTTCTCCCAGCCCGAGTGGTCGGCCATCGTCGTCGGGCCCGACAGCGACATCACCTCGGTGGAGGATCTCAAGGGCGCCTCCGTCGCGGCCACCAAGGGCACGGACCCCTACTTCTTCCTCCTCCAGGCCCTGGAGGAGGGCGGGCTGTCGCTGGCTGACGTCGAGGTGCAGAACCTCCAGCACGCCGACGGCCGCGCGGCGCTCGACGGCGGTTCGGTCGACGCATGGGCGGGTCTCGACCCCATCATGGCCGCCGCGGAGCAGGAGTCGGGCGACAAGCTCATCTACCGCAACGTCGACTTCAACACGTACGGCTTCCTCAACGCGACCGAGGACTTCATCGACAACCACCCCGACCTCGCTCAGGCCGTCGTCGACGCCTACGAGGAGGCGCGTGCGTGGGCGCTGGAGAACCCGGAGGAGACCGCCGCCCTGTTGGCAGAGGTCGCCGGTATCGACCTCGAGGTCGCGACCACGGTCATCCAGGAGCGGTCGAACCTCGACGTGGACGGCGTCCCCGGTGACGACCAGCTCGCGGTGCTCGAGAAGATCGCTCCGGTGCTCGTCGAGTCCGGCGACGTCCAGGGTGGGCAGGAATCCGTCGACAAGGCGCTGTCCAGCATCATCAACGACACCTTCGCGACGAAGGCGGGCGCAGGCGAGTGACTGGTCTCGAGGATCGGGTGGTCGTCCCGGCGGAATCGCGGGACGCGCTCGAGTTCGCGAAGGGTGCTCCCCGGCGGGGGACAGGAGGATCACGGCGTGGTCTGCCGCCCGTCGTGCGGATCGTCGCGGGTCTCCTGCTCCCGGCCGCGATCCTCATCGCCTGGCAGGTGGTCACGACGGCCGGTCTCATCGAGCCGTACCGCCTCCCGGCGCCGGCGTCGGTCTTCCAGGCCGGGGTGGAACTCGCCGAGTCCGGACAGCTCTGGACCCACATCGCCATCTCCGTCCAGCGGGTGCTGCTCGGATTCGCGATCGGCTCGGTCGTCGGCCTCGCCGCAGCCGGCATCGTCGGGCTCTCGCGCTGGGGTGACGTGCTGCTCAGCCCGACTCTCGCCGCGGTTCGCGCGGTGCCGTCGCTCGCCTGGGTGCCGCTGCTGATCCTGTGGATGCAGATCGGCGAGGAGTCCAAGGTGACCCTCATCGCGATCGGTGCGTTCTTCCCGGTCTACACGACCGTCGCCTCCGCGCTCCGGCATGTGGACCCGCAGCTCGTCGAGGCGGGACGCTCCTTCAGCCTGCACGGATGGTCGCTGTTCCGGACGGTGCAGCTCCCGGCCGTCGTGCCGTCCGTCGTCGCCGGCCTGCGCCTCGCGCTCGCCCAGGCGTGGCTGTTCCTGGTCGCCGCCGAGCTGATCGCCTCGTCCATGGGGCTCGGTTTCCTCTTGACCGACTCCCAGAGCACGGGGCGCGTCGACCGCATCCTGCTCTCCATCGTGCTGCTCGCGCTGCTGGGCACGATCACCAACGGCGTGCTCGCTCTGTTGGAGAAGTACCTGCTGCGGCGATGGACGTGACGACGACCGAGGCTCGGCTGCTGGAGGAACGGGTCTATCCTCCGTCGCCCGCGTTCCTCGACGCCAACGTGACCGCGGACGCCTACGAGCGCGCGGCCGCTGATCCTCTGGCCTTCTGGGAGGACGCGGCGCGCCGACTGGACTGGGCCGAGCCGTGGACGGCCGTGCACGAGTGGGAGCCGCCCGTCGACGGTGCCGTCCCCGCGGCGCGGTGGTTCCTCGGCGGGCGGCTGAACGTCGCGGTGAACTGCGTGGACCGTCATGTCGACGCCGGACGCGGAGACAAGGTCGCGCTGCATTTCGAAGGGGAGCCCGGCGACCGGCTCTCGGTGACCTACGCCGACCTGCAGCGTCGTGTGGCCCAGGCGGCGCACGCGCTGGAAGACCTCGGGATCCGACCGGGGGATCGCGTGGTGATCTACCTCCCCGTGCTCGTGGAGACCGTGGTCGTCACGCTCGCGTGCGCCCGGATCGGAGCCGTCCACTCGCTCGTCTTCGGAGGGTTCTCCGCGGAGGCCGTGCGTTTCCGGCTCGAGGACACCGGGGCGAAGCTGCTCGTCACCAGCGACGGCCAGTTCCGGCGGGGGACGGCGACCGAGGTCAAGTCCGCCGCCGATGCCGCCGCTGCGGGACTGCCGGACCTCGAACACGTCCTCGTGCTCCGTCGCACCGGACAGGGCGTCCCGTGGACCGAAGGCCGGGACGTGTGGTGGCACGATGTCGTCGACACGGCTCCCACCGCGCATCGGGCGGAGGCCTTCGACGCCGAGCACCCGCTCTTCATCATCTACACCTCCGGCACGACCGGGAAGCCCAAGGGCCTCGTGCACACCTCCGGTGGCTACCTGACCCACGCGAGCTGGGCGCATTGGGCGCACTTCGACGCCAAACCCGACGACGTCCATTGGTGCACGGCCGACCTCGCCTGGGTCACGGCCCACACCTACGAGATCTACGGGCCGCTGTCGAACGGGCTCACCCAGGTCATCTACGAGGGCACGCCGGACACTCCGCGCCGCGAGCGGCACCTGGAGATCATCGAGCGCTACGGCGTCACGGTCTACTACACGGCCCCGACGCTCATCCGGACGTTCATGACCTGGTTCGGTGACGAGCTGCCGAGCGGCCACGACCTGTCGACCCTGCGACTGCTCGGCACGGTGGGCGAGGCGATCAATCCGGAGGCCTGGGTGTGGTTCCGTCGGAACTTCGGGCGGGAGGAGCTCCCCGTCATCGACACATGGTGGCAGTCGGAGACCGGCGCCGCGATGATCGCCCCCCTGCCCGGCATCACGCCGCTGAAGCCCGGCTCCGCGTCGGTCCCGCTTCCGGGCATCGACGTCGCGGTGGTCGACGAGAACGGGGACGAGGTGGCGCCGGGCCGATCCGGGACGCTGGTCGTCCGGCGCCCATGGCCCGGGATGGCGCGGACCGTCTGGGGGAACCCGGAGCGCTACCGCGACGCGTACTGGTCCGCGTACGCCGGCGTGGGCGCGCACGGCGGCTACTACGTCGCCGGAGACGGGGCGACCCGGGACGCCGACGGGTTCATCTGGATCCTGGGCCGGCTCGACGATGTCGTGAACGTGTCCGGTCATCGCCTCTCGACGATCGAGATCGAGTCGGCGCTCGTGGCGCACGAGACGGTCGGCGAAGCCGGGTCCGCCGGCGTGGCGGATCCGGTCACCGGGCAGGCGGTCGTGGCGTTCGTCACCCCGTCCGGCCGGGCGGAGATCGACGCGCACGCGCTGCGCGCTGAGGTCGCCCGCGCGATCGGTCCGGTCGCGAAGCCGAAGCACGTCGTCGTCGTGCCGGACCTGCCCAAGACACGCTCGGGGAAGATCATGCGCCGCCTGCTCGCGCAGCTCTGGGATGCCGAACAGGATCGGCGCGCGGGACGCACTCCGCAGGCCCTCGGCGACACGACGTCACTGCAGAACCCCTGGGCCGTCGACGACATCGCCGGCGCTCTCGCCGCAGAATCGAGGACATCATGACCGAGGACCACCGCTTCGGGTTCCGCACCCGCGCTCTGCACGCCGGCGGCACACCGGACGCCGCCACCGGAGCGCGGGCGGTGCCGATCTACCAGACGACGTCGTTCGTCTTCGACGATGCGGCCGACGCCGGGAATCTCTTCGCGCTGCAGAAGTACGGCAACATCTACTCGCGCATCGGCAACCCCACCGTCGCCGCCCTGGAGGAGCGGCTGGCCTCGCTGGAAGGCGGTATCGGGGCCGTGGCGACCGCCTCCGGGATGAGCGCCGAGTTCATCACGTTCGCCGCCCTCGTGGGCGCGGGCGATCATGTCGTCGCCGCCGCGCAGCTCTACGGCGGCACGGTGACGCAGCTCGACGTCACCCTGCGACGGTTCGGCGTGGAGACGACGTTCGTCAGCTCCTCCGACCCGGCCGACTTCGCCGCGGCCATCCGTCCGGAGACCAAGGTCGTCTACGTCGAGATGATCGGGAACCCGTCGGGCGAGATCGCCGACATCGCGGGTCTCGCCGCCGTCGCGCATGAGGCGGGGGTGCCGCTCGTCGTCGACGCCACCCTGGCCACCCCGTACCTCGCGCGCCCGCTGGAACACGGGGCGGACATCGTCATCCACTCGGTCACGAAGTTCCTCGGCGGTCACGGCACGACCCTCGGCGGCGTGGTCATCGAGAAGGGCACCTTCGACTGGGGGAACGGCAAGTTCCCGCAGATGACCGAACCGGTGGCCTCCTACGGCGGGATCTCCTGGTGGGGGAACTTCGGCGAGTACGGATTCCTCACCAAGCTGCGCTCCGAGCAGCTGCGCGACATCGGGCCGGCGCTGAGCCCGCAGTCGGCCTTCGCGCTCCTGCAGGGCGTGGAGACGCTGCCGCAGCGCATCGACGCCCACATCGCCAACGCCCGGGTCGTCGCCGAGTGGCTGGCCGCCGACCCCCGCGTGTCCTACGTCACCTGGGCGGGGCTGGACGGTCATCCGCATCACGAGCGTGCCGCGCGGTACCTGCCGCTGGGACCGGGATCCGTGTTCGCGTTCGGGGTCGCCGCCGAGGACGGCCGCGCCGCGGGGGAGGCGTTCATCGAGAACCTGCAGCTCGCGTCCCACCTCGCCAACATCGGCGACGCCCGCACCCTGGTGATCCACCCGGCCTCCACCACGCACCGCCAGCTCACCGAGGAGCAGCTCGTCGCCGCGGGCGTGCGTCCCGACCTGATCCGCATCTCCGTCGGCCTGGAGGACGCGGAGGACATCATCTGGGACCTCGACCAGGCCCTCACCCTCGCGACGGGAACCCGCCGATGAGCACGACCTCCGCCGGCGACGCCTGCGCCATCCCGCCGACCACGGATGCCGCCAGCTGCGCGCTCCCCGCTGCCGTCGAGCCGGGCCGCACCTGGACCGGGCCCTCGCAGCCGCAGCGGTTCGGACTGCTGCGGCGGGCGCGATCGATCGCCATCGTCGGTGCCTCCGGGAATCCGTCACGGGCCTCGTACTTCGTCGCTACCTACCTGCTGTCCAGCACGGCCTACGACGTCTATCTCGTGAACCCGAGGGAGACCGAGATCCTCGGCCAGCCGGTCTACCCGTCGTTGAGCGCCCTGCCCGTGCAGCCCGACATCGTGGACGTGTTCCGTCGTCACGACGACCTCCCGGGCGTCGCGCAGGAGGCGATCGACAGCGGAGCGAAGACCCTGTGGCTCCAGCTCGGCTCCTGGAACGAGGAAGCCGCCGCGATCGCGGAGGCGGCCGGGCTCTCGGTGGTCATGGACCGCTGCATCAAGATCGAGCACGCCCGCTTCCACGGCGGCCTGCATCTCGCCGGCTTCGACACCGGGGTGATCAGCTCCCGACGGCAGCTGCTCGCGCGCTGAGGGGTGCCGCGCCCCGCCCAGGAGGCTCAGGTGCAGATCGTGTTCGCCGTGGTGCGCTGCAGCGTCACGGCAACCTGAAGGTCGGTGAGGTGCCAGTCGAGGCTGCGGCCGGTGAGCCGGGGCAACGAGGAGCACGTCCACGCGGGGTCCGGCGTGACGTGGCTGCCCGGGAGCACCCCCGCAGCGGTCCACGAGGTCCACGTCCGGGGAAGGCCCGTCGCCTTCTTCAGATCCACGTCGACGTCGACGTGGTGCGACCCGCCCGGGGCGTTCGTGCTGATGTAGAAGTGGCCGGAGGTGTCGCTGATCTCCTCGTAGCGGATCGCCGTGATCGCGCAGCTGGTGGGAGCTGCCGACTGGCTGCTGTAGGCCTTGCACGTGTTCCCCGCGAACGGCGACAACCATGCCGAGGCGGACGTCACCGTCGCCGTGACCACGGTCCGATCCGTCCACGCCGCGGTGGTGGTCGAGACGCTTCCCTGGGCGACGGCCAGGAAGACGAACGCCATCGCGACCGCGAAGCCGGCCATCGGGGACACCCGTCGTGCCGGCATCACGTGGTCAGCGGCTTCCGCGCCGGTCGCTCCCCAGGGCTCATCATGCTCAGGCCGAGCAGCCCCAGGAGTCCGAGGAGCAGCGGGACGGCGACGGCGGGCGTGGTCATCCGCATGATGGCGGTCCCCCAACCGGGAAGCTGCACCGCCGGCTTCCAGACATCGCCGGTGACCGGATAGTCGAGAGCGTCGGAGAACTCGTTGTTGTCGCCCTTCATGGTGATCGTGCGCGCGCCGTCGGCGGCTTCGATGGCGGTGATGCGATGAGTCACCAGGGAGTCGGTCAGCGCGCTCCGGAGGCTGACGACGTCGCCCACCTCCAGAGAGTCGGCGGGGACCTTCGTGGCGATGAGGAGATCGCCCGTCATGATCCCGGGCTCCATCGAGCCCGAGATCACGACGAGCGGCTGGATGAGCCCGATCGCCGTGGCGCCCCAGACGACGCCGCAGCCCACGCCCGTGGCAGCCAGCGCCCAGAGCACGGGCAGGGCGAGCCGGCGGAGGATCTGCACCACGGTTCGTCTCTTCGTTCTCTGCTGCGGGGCGAGGGGTCAGTTGGTGGCGGTGGCGGAGACCGTGACGAGGATCGTGCCGGTCTTGCCCTGGTTGCTCGTCGGCCAGTCGGCCGGGGTGGTGACGACGAGGTCGAACTCATCGGTCGCCGTGGAGCCGGAGGAGGTCAGCGACGCCGCGAGCCCGGTGATCGTCGCCGTCGGCTTGACCGTGAAGTCCGTCGCCGTGTTGCCGGGGGCGTACTCGACGGTCGAGGTGAGTGCGGCGTTGACGGAGCTGGCGTTCTTCACCCAGAGCTTGATCGTGCGGGTCTCGCCCGGGAGCAGGTTGGCCAGCTTCTCCGCGGGCACGACGAGCTCGATGCTGTTCTTCGCGGCCGACTCCTTCCAGGTGGTCCCGTCGGTGGAACCCTGGAGGTTGAAGGTGGCTCCTGCGGCCGGGGCGCTGAAGAAGGTGTTGTCGGTCCACGCGGCGCTCGTGAGCGCGGCACCGATCCCTCCGGTCGCGAGCACGGCCAGCGCGAACGCCATGATCGGGCGCCGCCGGGAGCGTCGCTCGGTGCGGTCAGGGCGTGCGGGGGCATCCGTGTTCGTCATGGCTTCGACGTTACGCAGCGCACCTCAGGGGACCGTCAAGTCTTCCTCAAGAGGGACCGAAGCTTTCCCGATTGTTCCGCGGCAGCGTCGTGCGCCGCCCTCGGACAGGCGTGGCAGGATGGTCGGATGCCGCTCATCGCTCTCACCGGAGGCATCGCGTCGGGAAAGTCCACCATCGCGAACCGGCTCGCCGAACTCGGCGCGGTGGTCGTCGACGCGGATCGGATCGTGCGCGAGGTGCAGGCGCCCGGATCCGAGGTGCTCGGCGCGATCGCGCGGACGTTCGGTGACGAGGTCATCGCCGAAGACGGGTCGCTCGACCGAGCCGCTCTCGGTGCGACCGTGTTCGCCGATCCGGGCCGTCTCGCACAGCTGAACGCCATCGTGCACCCGGCCGTACGGGCCGAGTCCCAGCGTCGTTTCGACGCCGCCTTCCAGGCTGATCCGGATGCCGTCGTCGTGTACGACGTGCCGCTTCTCGTGGAGGCTCGTGTCGACGACCCCTGGGATGCGATCGTCGTCGCCCATGCCCCGGAGGAGGTTCGCCTCGAGAGGCTCGTGCACCTGCGCGGGATGACGCCCGACGAGGCCCGCGGACGGATCGCCGCCCAGGTCCCGGACGACCGGCGGCTCGCGATCGCCGACGTCGTGATCGACACCGCAGGATCGATCGCGGACACGCTGGCCCAGACGGACGCGCTCTGGAACCGGCTCCGCGCGAGCTGAAGCGGTGTCGCCGCCGGACGCGGCCCCGATGTCGGAGGGGCGGCATACGCTTGATGTATGCAGCCCACCCGCAGTGTCCGCCCCTTCGAGGTCATCAGCGAGTACGCCCCTGCCGGTGACCAGCCGCAGGCCATCGCCGAGCTGGCCTCCCGTATCAACGCGGGCGAGACCGACATCGTGCTGCTCGGCGCCACCGGAACGGGCAAGTCGGCGACCACGGCCTGGCTCGTCGAGCAGGTGCAGCGTCCCACGCTCGTGCTCGCGCACAACAAGACCCTCGCGGCACAGCTCGCCAACGAGTTCCGCGAGCTCATGCCGAACAACGCCGTCGAGTACTTCGTCTCGTACTACGACTACTACCAGCCCGAGGCCTACGTCCCGCAGACGGACACCTTCATCGAGAAGGACTCCTCGATCAACGCGGAGGTCGAGCGGCTCCGCCACTCGACGACGAACTCCCTGCTGAGCCGGCGTGACGTGGTCGTGGTGTCGACCGTCTCCTGCATCTACGGCCTGGGTGCTCCGGAGGAGTACCTGCGCGCCATGGTCGCGCTGCAGGTGGGGGAGCGGTACGACCGCGACGCCCTGATCCGTCAGTTCATCGCGATGCAGTACAACCGCAACGACGTCGACTTCTCGCGGGGAAACTTCCGCGTGCGCGGCGACACGATCGAGATCATCCCGGTGTACGAGGAGCACGCCATCCGCATCGAGCTGTTCGGCGACGAGATCGAGGCGCTCTACTCGCTGCACCCGCTCACGGGCGAGGTCATCGAGAAGCTGGACGCCGTGCCGATCTTCCCCGCCTCGCACTACGTCGCGGGCACCGACGTCATCCAGCGCTCCATCGGCACCATCGAGCACGAGCTGGAGGAGCGGCTGAAGGAGTTCGAGCGTCAGGGCAAGCTCCTCGAGGCGCAGCGCCTCCGGATGCGCACGACCTTCGACCTGGAGATGCTCCAGCAGCTCGGATTCTGCTCCGGCATCGAGAACTACTCGCGTCACATGGACGGACGCATGCCCGGCGAGCCCCCGCACACGCTCCTCGACTTCTTCCCGGACGACTTCCTGCTCGTCATCGACGAGTCCCACGTCACGGTGCCGCAGATCGGCGCGATGTACGAAGGCGACGCGTCCCGCAAGCGCACCCTCGTCGACCACGGATTCCGGCTGCCGAGCGCGATGGACAACCGACCGCTGCGCTGGGACGAGTTCAAGAACCGCGTGGGGCAGACCGTCTACCTTTCCGCCACCCCGGGCAAGTACGAGATGGGCATCGCCGACGGCGTGGTGGAGCAGATCATCCGCCCGACCGGCCTGGTCGACCCGGAGATCATCGTCAAGCCGTCGAAGGGGCAGATCGACGATCTCCTCGAAGAGATCCGGCTTCGCGTGGAGCGGGACGAGCGCGTCCTCGTCACGACCCTCACGAAGAAGATGGCGGAGGAGCTGACCGACTTCCTCGGTGAGCACGGCGTGCGCGTGCGCTACCTGCACTCCGACGTCGACACCCTGCGTCGCGTCGAGCTTCTCAGCGAACTGCGCGCCGGTGTGTACGACGTCCTAGTGGGTATCAACCTGCTGCGCGAGGGACTCGACCTCCCGGAGGTGTCGCTCGTCGCGATCCTCGACGCGGACAAGGAGGGCTTCCTCCGCTCCGGGACCTCACTCATCCAGACGATCGGCCGCGCGGCGCGCAACGTCTCGGGTGAAGTCCACATGTACGCGGACAACATGACGGACTCCATGGCCAAGGCCATCGAGGAGACCGACCGTCGGCGTGAGAAGCAGATCGCGTACAACAAGGAGCACGGCATCGATCCGCAGCCGCTGCGCAAGCGCATCGCCGACATCACGGAGGTGCTGGCGCGCGAGGGTCAGGATACGGCGGAGCTGATGTCCGGCCGGGGCCGCGCGTCGGGCAAGGGCAAGTCGCCGACGCCGAACCTGCGGCGCACCGGGATCGCGGCCGAGGGCGCTCAGCAGCTGGAGGCCACGATCCAGGACCTCACCGATCAGATGCTCGCGGCAGCCGCGGAGTTGAAGTTCGAGCTCGCCGGGCGCCTGCGCGACGAAGTGCAGGATCTGAAGAAGGAGCTCCGGTCGATGGAGCGGGCCGGGCACGCGTAGACGAAGCCGAGATGGATGCCGCAGGAGAGGAACTCGCGGACCGCGTCCGCGCACTGCTCGGGGCCGACCCTTCCATAGAGGAGCGCCGGATGTTCGGGACCAGGGCGTTCCTCGACGAGGGGCGCATCCTCGTGGGTGCCCGGAAGGACGGGACGCTTCTCGTCCGCGTGGATGAGGAGAACGGGGCTGTCGCCG
Source organism: Microbacterium sp. ER1 (assembly GCF_023383675.1). NCBI lineage: Bacteria > Bacillati > Actinomycetota > Actinomycetes > Micrococcales > Microbacteriaceae > Microbacterium > Microbacterium sp. ER1. The sequence goes on along the minus strand of NZ_QCXO01000127.1, from coordinate 72,386 downwards.
TGACGCTGCCCGGGGCCGCGCGTGCCGTGATGGGATCCCGCACCATGGGGTCCGGCTGGATCGATGTCGCAGCCTCGGCAATCGCCGACGACGCCGCGCTCATGACGTGGATCGACATGGCCCGCGAGTCCGTCGGCGCCGCGCTCGCCGATGACGACGACTGACGCCGAGGGAGCTTACGGGCAGTGCACCAGTGTCTTCGGGCCCGAGCGATCGATCTCGTGCTCGGTCATCGGCGCGCCGCACAGCGGACAGGCCCGTTCGGCGCGCTCCGCGGCGCTGGGCGGCGGCGTCTTCTCGTACGGCCCGACCGAGGCCGGACCGGCGAGACGCACGAGGTTGGTGTTCACCCAGGCGTAAAGGCCCCCCGCCTCGCGGATGCGGGTGCGAAGAGGGGGGCGGCTGGAGTCGCGTGACATGTTCATTAGTGTACTAATGATTCGTGCGGATGTATAGTCAGGACCGTGACTGACACCGACGATCTGCTCCGGCTCGAGAATCAGCTCTGCTTCGCCGTGGTCACGGCGGCGCGGAACGTCGTGGCGATCTACCGGCCGATCCTCGAGCCGCTCGGGTTGACGCACCCGCAGTACCTGGTGATGCTCGCCCTGTGGGAGCGGTCGCCGCGGACCCTGAACGACCTCGCCGCCGACCTCGCGCTGGAGCCCGCGACCGCGTCGCCCCTCGTCAAGAGGCTCGAGGCCGACGGCCTGGTGACACGCCAGCGCAGCAGTGAAGACGAGCGCCGACTGGAGATCACGCTCACCGATGCTGGAGCGGCTCTGCGTGCGAGGGCCGTGGATGTGCCGCGACAGGTGATGGCCGCCGTGGGGATGGGCATCGGCGAGATCGCCGCCCTCCGCGACGGGCTCGGGGCCTTCGCGGGGCGGCGCCCCGATCAGAGCTGACACGTTCCGCGGCACCCCGGTGCGGAACGGGGCCGTCTCGGGCCGCGCCCCTAGGGTGGAGGCATGTCGCGCCCAGAGCCTCCGGTCCGTGCACCGGAGGCCGTGCGCCGGTCATGGCCCACCGCGCCGCTGCTCGGCCTCGCCGCGATCGCCGGACTGTTCGGGGTCCTCATGCTCGCTGCCGCGGGACAGGGCACCCCGCAGTTCTCGTCGTCCCGACCGGAGAGCACGCCGCCGCCCCCGGAGGACGTCGTCCTCCCGGTCCCGTCGACGACCGGGACACCACCGCCCCCGGAGTCCTGGGGCGAATCCGCTCTCGCGCAGATTCTCGGGGTGGTCTTCGGGGCGCTGCTGACGCTGGCCGTCCTCGCCCTCGTCCTCGTGGTCCTGCGCCAGCTCCTCCGCTTCCTCCGACGGCTGTGGCAGGCACGTCCGCTCGATCGTCCTGAGGTCACCGCTGCCGCCGGGGAGGACGGTGGCAGCGCTCCCGCGGTACCTCCGAACGAGGAGGTCATCCGCCGCGGGGTCTCCGCCGCGTTGCGCACCGTGACAGCGAGGCCCGATCCCGGTGATGCGATCGTCGCCGCGTGGGTCGGACTGGAGGAATCCGCCGCCGACGCCGGCCACGGTCGCGGAGCCGCCGAGACGCCGGCGGAGTTCACGGCCCGGGTGGTCGGTGCCCGCCGGAGCATCGCGGCCGACGTGCTCCGGCTCCAGGGGCTGTACGAGCGGGTCCGCTTCGGTGGGCTGGTCGCAGACGAGCAGGACCGACAGAGCGCCGTGGTCGCCCTCCGGGGCATCAAGGAGGGGTGGCGGTGAAGGGCATCGTCGTGACGGTGATCAGCGCCCTCATCGGGGCCGCTCTCTTCACCGTGCTCATCGTGCTCGGAGTGCCTGCCGCCTTCGCCGTGGCCTGGACCCTCCTCCTGCTCGCGGTGGTCGCGGCCACCCGACAGGTCTTCGTCGACGAGGCGGTCGTGTGGCCGCCGGAGGCGCCGCGAGCGGAATCGCGCGGCTCGGACGTGTCGCGGATGGCCTGGGCGATCAACACCCGCACGGGCGTCGCCGGGCACGTCGTCGTGCGGCGCGTGCAGGGGGTCGTCCGGCGCCGCCTCGCCCATCGCGGCCTCGACCTCGACGATCCTGACGACCACCCGCGCATCGACGCGATGCTGGGGGACGGCGTTCGAGCGTCCCTGCACGCGCGTGACGTGCAGCGTGCCGACATCGAGCGCGTCCTCGACGCCCTCGACCGCATCCCGACCGACACGGAGGAGACTTCATGACCAACGATGAGACCGCGCAGATCGCCGACGTCGGACGCCGCGTGCTCGCCGGCGTCCGGACAGCGGTGGTCGGGATGGACGAGCCTCTGACTCTGGCGCTCGCCACGATCCTTGCCGGGGGACATGTGCTCTTCGAGGACGTCCCCGGCCTCGGCAAGACGCTCGCCGCGCGGAGTCTGGCGGGGGCCCTCGGCCTGGACTTCCGTCGGCTGCAGTGCACTCCTGACATGCTTCCCGGCGACGTCACCGGCTCGTATGTGTACTCGCCCTCGACCGGAGAGTTCGCCTTCCGCCTCGGCCCCCTCTTCACGGGCCTGCTGCTCGCGGACGAGATCAACCGGACGACGCCGAAGACGCAGTCGGCGATGCTCGAGGCCATGGCCGAGCGCCAGGTGACGGTGGAGGGCAATCGGTTCGCCCTCCCACGGCCGTTCCACGTGATCGCGACCTCGAATCCGATCGAGTACGAGGGGACGTACGCGCTGCCCGAAGCCCAGCTCGACCGGTTCATGGTGCGGCTCTCCGTGGGCTATCCCGGCGCTGAGGAGGAGGCGCGCATCATCCTCGACCGCGTCGAGCGGCAGAGCCCGGATGTCGAGGTCGCACCCGTTCTGGACGCGGAGGGCCTCCAGCGCCTCCAAGCGGCGGTCGAGCGCATCCACGTCGATCCCGACGTCGTGCGGTATGCCGTCGAACTCGCCCGCGCCACCCGCGAGGCGGCGACGGTAGCCGTCGGCGCGTCCCCGCGCGGCTCGCAGGCGCTCGTCCTCCTCGGCCGCGCGCTCGCCGCGCTGGACGGCCGGGCGTATGTGCGGCCGGACGACATCAAGCGCATCGCGGTGCCCGTCCTCGCTCACCGCCTGACGCTGACGCCGCAGGCCTGGGCGCAGGGCGTCGATCCGCGGACGGTGGTGGACGCGGCGCTGGCTCGGACGCCGGTGCCTCCGACGGTCGCGACGACGCCGTGACGGACGAGACGGCGGTCGAGTCCACCGCCGCACTCACGTGGCAGCGCACGCCGGTCATCGCGCTCGGCATCGCCGGCGCCGCGATCCTCGCGGCGGTCGGGCTCGCCTCCTCGCGTCCGGACGTCGTCGCCCTCGGGCTGCCCCTGGCGCTGACCGCGGGCTGGGCGCTCCTCTCGCGCCCCCGTCCCGGACACGCACGCATCGCGCTGCGGGCCCAGGCCGTCGGCGACGGTGACCGCCCGGAGGTGCGCACCACCGTGGACGTGCTGCTGACGGCCGACGCCGTACAGGTCGCGGTGGATCAGGACGGGCGGCGCACCGGCCTCGCGGACGTACGGCCCGGCGCCGCGTGCGTCACGGCCCGCAGTGCTCTGCAGCACTCCGGTCCGAGCGAGCCGCTCGGCGTGACCGCGCGGGGATCCGACCTCGACGGTGCGTGGGTCACGGGGCTCCTTCCCCGGACGGCGGTCGTCTGGAACGCGCCCCCGCGCGGCGTGCGGATCAGCGCCCTCCCGGTGGCGCCGCGACTCACCGGACTCCACGGTGCCCATCCGGGCTCGCGCCCCGGTCAGGGTGGGGACTTCCGCGACATCCAGCCCTTCGTCCCGGGGGATGAGCTCCGGCGGGTGGACTGGCGGGCGACCGCGCGAGTCGCCCGTCGCCCCGGCGACCTCCTGGTGCGCAGGGACGATGCGCTGAGCGATTCCTCGGTGGTCATCGCGATCGACACCGCCGAAGACCTGGGTGCCGTCGTCGCCGCGTGGGGGAGCGGCGACGCCGATCGCTCCGGGGTCACGTCGCTCGATCACGCGCGTGAGGCTGCCCTGGCGATCGCCACGGCCGCCACCGGAGTCGGGGACCGGGTCGCCTATCACGCGCTCTCCCCGGACGGGGTGTCGCTGCCGTCCGGTGGAGGAGTGCGGCACCTCGCCCGTCTCCGCCGCGCCATCGCGGCCACCGGCCTCGGCGCCGACCCTTCGTACCGTCGCTCGCCGGTGGTGCCGCCCGGCTCGATCGTCTTCGTGCTCTCGACGTTCGTCGACGGGGTCGCCGCGCGGCTGGCCACGAGCTGGCGTGCCGCCGGCCACGCCGTCGTGGCGGTCGACGTGCTCCCTGTGCCGGAGGCGACCCGCCTCACCAGGGAACAGCGGATCGCGCTTCGCACGCTGCTCGCCGAACGCGCCGACATCCTGACGGAGCTGGACCACGCGGGCATCGAGGTGGTGCCGTGGTCGAGCGGAGCCGATGCGGCGATGCGGCTGGCGGCGTGTCGTCTCACTCGCCGGGGGACCGGGCGCCGATGAGTCGTTCCGTCCGCTCGTTCCGCACCGGCGCCGCGGTGCCGGGCATCGTCATCCGGCTCGCGATGGTCGCCGTGGCCGCCTGCGGGGCCCTGCTGCTTATCCCGTTCCCGCTGTGGCAGGGCATCGCCGTGCTCGCCGCGCTCGTCGCCGCCGCGATCCCGCGCAGCCTCGCCGCCTGGGTGGCGCTCGCGTGCCTGCCGTTCGGGGTGATCCTCACGGAGCCGGATCCCGGCCGGACGGCGCTGGCGCTGTTGTGCGTGCATGCTCTGCACGTGTGCGCGTCGCTGAGTCTCGTGGTGCCGCCGTCCTCGCGTGTGGCCCTTCCGATCCTGCTTCCGACCGCCGGCCGCTTCCTCACGGTCCAGCTGCTCGCGCAGCCGGTCGCGTTCGGAGTCTGGCTGCTCACCGAGCGGCAGATCACCGGGGCGACCGCGCTCCTGGCACCCGTCGCCGCCGGGATGCTGCTGGGCGGGGTCCTGCTCGCGGTCCGTGCCGCGAGACGGGCCGACGTGGCGGCCGCAGGAACCGGGGCGTTCGGCGTTCTCGGAGCCGATGTCCGTGGCCCCTCGTAGACTTGTTCGGTGCCCATCGTCCCCGTTGCTTCCCCAGGAAAACTCAGTGTCCGCGGCGCCCGCGTGCACAATCTCAAGAACGTCGACATCGACATCCCCCGCGACTCGCTGGTGGTCTTCACCGGCCTCTCCGGATCGGGGAAGTCGAGCCTCGCCTTCGACACGATCTTCGCCGAGGGGCAGCGCCGGTACGTCGAGTCGCTGAGCGCCTACGCGCGGCAGTTCCTCGGTCAGGTCGACCGGCCGGACGTCGATTTCATCGAGGGGCTGAGCCCGGCGGTGTCGATCGATCAGAAGTCGACGAACCGCAACCCGCGGTCGACGGTCGGCACGATCACCGAGATCTACGACTACATGCGTCTGCTCTGGGCGCGTATCGGCGTTCCGCACTGTCCGGTGTGCGGCGAGAAGATCCAGCGGCAGACCGTCCAGCAGATCGCCGACCAGCTCATGGAGCTCCCGGAGCGCACCCGCTACCAGGTGGTCGCGCCGATCGTCTCCCAGAAGAAGGGCGAGTTCGTCGACCTGTTCCGGGAGCTCGGGGCGAAGGGCTACTCGCGGGCGATCGTCGACGGCGAGCTCATCCAGCTGGCCGAGCCTCCGACGCTCAAGAAGAGCTACAAGCACGACATCGCGGTGGTCGTCGACCGCCTCGTCGCCTCGCCCGACATCCTCGGACGCGTGACCGACTCGGTGGAGACCGCTCTCGGTCTCGCCGGTGGGGTCGTGCAGATCAACTACGTGGACGGCGAGGGCGACGACGCCTGGCAGACGTTCTCGGAGAAGCTCGCGTGCCCGAACGGCCACGCGCTCACCCTCACCGAGATCGAGCCGCGCACGTTCTCCTTCAACGCGCCGTTCGGTGCCTGCCCCGCCTGCTCGGGCCTCGGCACCCGCATGTCGGTGGACGTCGATCTGATGCTCGGCGACGAAGACCTCTCGATCCGCGAGGGCGTCATCATCCCGTGGACCACGCAGGGCAAGGGGCTCTTCCAGTACTACGAGCGCCTGCTCGAAGGACTCTCCCGCGACCTCGACTTCTCCCTCGACACCCCGTGGCGCGAACTGCACTCCGACGTCAAGGAAGCAGTCCTGCGCGGAGAGAACTACAAGGTCACCGTCAAGTGGAAGAACCGCTACGGCCGTGAGATGCGCTACGCCTCCGGATTCGAGGGCGTGGTGCCGTACATCGAGCGGCAGTACCTGCAGGCCGAGTCCGACACCCAGCGCAGCCGGTGGGGCGAGTACCTCCGCGAGGTCCCGTGCCCGGTCTGCAACGGCGACCGTCTCAAGCCCGAGGTGCTGGCCGTGCAGGTGCACGGCCACTCCATCGCCGAGGTCTCCCACCTGAGCCTGGCCGACGCCCGGGCGTTCATGGAGAAGCTGCATCTCACCGACCGCGAGGCCAAGATCGCCGCCCAGGTGCTCCGTGAGATCCGCCTGCGCCTCGACTTCCTCCTCCAGGTCGGTCTGTCCTACCTCAACCTCAGCCGTTCGGCCGGCTCGCTGTCGGGTGGCGAGGCCCAGCGCATCCGCCTCGCCACGCAGATCGGCTCCGGTCTCACCGGCGTGCTCTACGTCCTCGACGAACCGTCGATCGGACTGCACCAGCGCGACAACCGCCGGCTCATCGAGACGCTGCTCACGCTGCGCGACCTCGGGAACACCCTGATCGTCGTCGAGCACGACGAGGAGACCATCGAGGCCGCGGACTGGGTGGTCGACATCGGCCCGGGGGCCGGCGTGAACGGCGGTGCCGTAGTCCACTCCGGGCCCTACTCGGCGCTGCTCGCCGACACCGATTCGATGACCGGGGACTACCTCTCGGGCCGTCGGGAGATCCCGATGCCGGCGAAGCGTCGGAAGATCGACAAGAAGCGCATGCTCAGCGTCGTGGGCGCCCGCGCCAACAACCTCCGCAACGTCACGGCCGACTTCCCGCTCGGCGTGCTGACCGCGGTCACCGGCGTCAGCGGATCCGGGAAGTCGTCCCTCGTGAACGACATCCTGTATCAGGTGCTCGCGTCGCGGCTCAACGGGGCGCGGACGGTGCCGGGCAAGCACACGCGCGTGACCGGGCTCGACAACCTCGACAAGGTCGTGCACGTCGACCAGGCGCCGATCGGCCGCACCCCGCGATCGAACCCGGCGACCTACACCGGTGTCTTCGACCGCATCCGCACGCTCTTCAGCGAGACGCCCGAGGCGAAGGTCCGCGGCTACCAGCCCGGACGCTTCAGCTTCAACGTCAAGGGCGGACGCTGCGAGGCGTGCTCGGGTGACGGCACGATCAAGATCGAGATGAACTTCCTCCCGGACGTGTACGTGGACTGCGAGGTGTGCCACGGCAAGCGGTACAACCGCGACACCCTCGCCGTGCACTACAAGGGCAAGAACATCGCCGAGGTGCTGGAGATGCCCATCGAGGAGGCGGCCGAGTTCTTCGAGCCGATCCAGGCCATCCACCGCTACATGAAGACCCTGGTCGACGTGGGGCTGGGATACGTGCGCCTCGGGCAGTCGGCGACGACGCTGTCGGGCGGTGAGGCGCAGCGCGTGAAGCTCGCGACCGAGCTCCAGCGTCGCAGCAACGGCCGGAGCATCTACGTGCTCGACGAGCCGACGACGGGTCTGCACTTCGAAGACGTGCGCAAGCTCCTCGAGGTGCTGAACGGTCTGGTCGACAAGGGCAACACGGTCATCGTGATCGAGCACAACCTCGACGTGATCAAGTCGGCCGACTGGGTGATCGACCTGGGTCCGGAGGGCGGTTCTGGCGGCGGCACGATCCTCGCCACCGGCACGCCGGAGCAGATCGCGCGGGTCGAGGAGAGCCACACCGGCCAGTTCCTCGCCGAGATCCTGGGTGAGGGGCGCTCCGCGCGGAAGGCCAGCTGATGGCCGACGTGCTGCCGTACAAGCCCCGGGCGGGCGAGATCCCGACCGACCCGGGGGTGTACCGGTTCCGCGACGCCAACGGCCGGGTGCTGTACGTCGGGAAGGCGAAGAACCTCCGTCAGCGGCTGTCGAACTACTTCGCTCCGCTGCGGACGCTGCATGAGCGCACGCGCCGGATGGTGACGACGGCGGCGTCGGTGGAGTGGACCGTCGTGCCCACCGACGTCGACTCCCTCCAGCTCGAGTACATGTGGATCAAGGAGTTCGATCCGCCGTTCAACGTCAAGTACCGGGACGACAAGTCGTACCCGTTCATGGCGGTGACGCTCGGGGACGAGGCGCCGCGTGTGCTGGTCACCCGCAACCGGAAGATCCCCGGGGCCCGCTACTTCGGTCCGTACCCGAAGGTCTGGGCGGTGCACGAGACCATCGACCTGATGATCAAGGCGTTCCCGATCCGCACGTGCAGCGACGCCAGTTACAAGCGGGCGATGCAGACGGGGCGTCCGTGCTTCCCCGGGCAGATCGGCAAGTGCGGCGGGCCGTGTTCGATGACGGTGTCGATCGAGGAGCATCGCGCCATGGTCGACGACTTCGTCGCATTCATGGCGGGCGGTGACGAACGCTTCACCCGCGAGCTCACGCAGCGCATGCTCGCGGCGTCGGCGGCCATGGACTACGAGGCAGCCGCGAAATACCGTGACAAGCTCTCGGCGATCGAGGCCGTGCTCGGCAAGAGCGCCCTCGTGCTCCCGGCCGACGAGGACGCCGACCTGTTCGGCATCGCGGAGGACGAGCTCGCCGCCGCCGTGCAGCACTTCGTCATCCGCGGCGGTCGTGTTCGAGGCGTCCGGGCCCTGACGATCGAGAAGGAGATCGACATCACGGGTGGGGAGCTCGTGGAGCAGGTCCTCCAGCAGGCGTACGGCGAGGCCCAGGACGTGCCGCGCCGCATCCTCGTCCCGGTGCTTCCCGACGACGCCTCCGAGCTGGAGGTGTGGCTGCGCGAGCGCCGGGGCCGGAAGGTCGAGATCGCCGTGGCGCATCGCGGCCAGCGCGCCGATCTCATGCGCACGGCCACCCTGAACGCCCAGCAGGCGCTGATCAGGCACAAGACGCGTCGGACGAGCGACTACGTCGCGCGCACGCAGGCGCTCACCGATCTCCAGGAGGCGCTGGGGATGGAGGAGGCACCGCTTCGGATCGAGTGCTTCGACATCTCGCACCTCGGGGGCACCAACGTGGTGGCGTCCATGGTCGTGTTCGAGGACGGGCTGCCGCGCAAGGACCAGTACCGCACCTTCAACATCGCGGAGACCACCGACGACACCGACTCCATGTACCAGGTGCTGCGGCGTCGGCTCGCCTACCTCGACCGCCCGGAAGAGCAGGAGGCCGTCGACCCCACCACCGACGAGGTGGTCGCGGAAGACGTCGGCGAGGCGGGGGTGCGCCGGAAGCCCCGGTTCGCCTACCCGCCGCAGCTGCTGCTCGTGGACGGCGGTCAGCCGCAGGTCGAGGCCGCCGCGCGGGCACTTCGCGACGCCGGACACACGGAGATCGCGGTCTGCGGCATCGCCAAGCGTCTGGAGGAGATCTGGTTGCCGGGAGACGACTTCCCGGTCATCCTGCCGCGGACCAGCGAATCCCTCTACCTGCTCCAGCGTCTTCGCGACGAGGCGCATCGGTTCGCCATCACGCACCAGCGCAAGAAGCGCAAGAAGGACATCACCACGGTGCTCGCCGAGGTCCCTGGTCTCGGGGCCTCACGGATCAAGGTCCTCCTCAAGCACTTCGGGTCGGTCACCGCGCTGCGTGCCGCGGAACCGCAGCAGATCCAGGAGGTCCAGGGGATCGGTCCGGTGCTCGCCCAGAACATCCATACGCACCTGTCCACTCGCTAGGCTGGGAGGCCGAGGGGGAGAAGGAGCAGTGAGCGATGTCTGACGGGGAACAGGGCGAATTCCTCATCGTCACCGGGATGTCCGGCGCGGGTCGGACCACGGTGGCGAACGCGCTGGAGGATCTCAGCTGGTACGTCGTCGACAACCTGCCGCCGCAGATCCTCCGACCGCTGCTCGATCTGACCGGCATGGGGGGCGACGCGCTGCCGAAGGTCGCGGCGGTGGTCGACGTGCGCGGCCGCAACCTCTTCGACGACTTCCCGGGTGTCGCTCGCGTGCTGCGCACCAGGGGATCCATCCGCGTGCTCTTCCTGGACGCCTCGGACGACGTCCTCGTCCGTCGCTTCGAGGCCGTACGGCGCCCGCACCCGCTGCAGGGCGACGGCACCCTCCTCGACGGCATCCGGACCGAGCGCGCCCGGCTCGCCCCGATCCGCGAGGCCGCGGATCTGGTGATCGACACCTCGGCGTTGAACATCCACCAGCTCGCGACCAAGGTCTCGGACATCTTCTCGGAGGAGGGCGAGGCGCGGCACCGGGTCACCCTGCTCAGCTTCGGCTTCAAGTACGGGCTGCCCACCGACGTCGACGTCGTGGCCGACATGCGCTTCCTCCCGAACCCGTATTGGAACGAGGACCTGCGCGGTCTCACGGGGCAGGACGAGACCGTGCGGGAGTACGTGCTCTCCCGGGACGGCGCGGAGGAGTTCCTCGACGCCTACGCGAAGGCTCTCGTGCCCGTCCTCGAGGGGTATCAGCGCGAGAACAAGAGCCACTCCACGATCGCCATCGGGTGCACGGGCGGCAAGCACCGTTCGGTCGCCATGTCCGAGGAGCTCGCCCGTCGACTGGCGGGAATCCCGGGCGTCGCGGTCAACGTCCGCCACCGTGACCTCGGCAGGGAATAGGCCCCCGAGCGAGTAAGCTGGAGGTTTGCGTCGCGACCCGGCGCGTGAACGTGAAGGAGTCTCGTGGCACTAACCACCGACGTCAAGGCTGAGCTCGTCAGCATCCGCAATGCACCTCCGACGGTGCGCGTCGCTGAGGTGACGGCCATCCTCCGGTTCGCCGGTGGTCTGCACTCCATCGCCGGCCGTGTGGCGGTGGAAGCGGAGGTCGATGCCGAGACCCTCGCCCGCCGTGTGGCCCGCGACCTCGCCGAGATCTACGGCGTCCGCCCGGAGATCGCCCAGGTGCAGTCGAGCACCGCCAACGACGGCGCCCGCTGGGCCGTCCGCGTCATCGCGCAGGGGGAGACCCTGGCCCGCCAGACCGGACTGCTCGACCAGCGTCGCCGCCCGGTCCGCGGACTGCCGAACCGCCTCACCACGGGGTCCCGTGCGGAGATCGCCGGCCTCTGGCGCGGGGCCTTCCTCGCCGCGGGTTCGCTGAGCGAGCCGGGCCGCTCCGCGATGCTCGAGGTCGCCTGCCCGTCGTCCGAGGCCGCCATGGCGCTCGTGGGTGCCGCCCACCGCCTCGGTGTCGCCGCGAAGGCGCGCGAGGTCCGCGGGCTTCCCCGCGTCGTCGTGCGCGAGGGGGAGGCGATCCGCACCATCCTCAGCGAGATGGGCGCCCAGCGCACCGCTCTCGCGTGGGAGGAGCTGCGACAGCGCCGCGAGGTGCGCGCCGGCGTCAACCGTCTCGTCAACTTCGACGACGCGAACCTCCGCCGTTCCGCGCAGGCCGCCGTGGCGGCATGCGCCCGGGTCGAGCGCGCTCTCGAGATCCTGGCCGACGAGGTGCCCGACCACCTCCGTGTCGCCGGCGAGCTCCGCCTCGCACACCGCGACGCCAGCCTCGACGAGCTCGGTCACCACGCCGACCCTCCGCTCACGAAGGACGCGGTGGCCGGCCGCATCCGCCGCCTGCTGGCGATGGCGGACAAGCGCGCGCAGCAGGAGGGCATCCCGGGGACCGAGGCCGCCGTCCCCGCCGGTCTCGACGTCTGACTCGGGTGACGCCGCCCTGGACGGCGTGTCAACCCCCGGAAGGATCCGGACACCCGAGGCGTTGTCGTCAGTAGGATGAAAGTCGTCCGCTCTCCGTCGCACATCGGCGACGCGGAGCATCGGCAAGCGCCGCGGCGCGGCGCGGATTGGATGAATGCGATATGGCAACCTACACGCTCCCCGACCTTCCCTACGACTTCGCCGCTCTCGAGCCGCACATCAGCGGCAAGATCATGGAGCTGCACCACGACAAGCACCACGCGACCTACGTCGCGGGCGCCAACACCGCCCTGGAGCAGCTGGCCGAGGCCCGCGAGAGCGGCAACCTCGCGAACGTGAACAAGCTCGAGAAGGACCTCGCGTTCAACCTCGGCGGCCACGTCAACCACTCGATCTTCTGGACCAACCTCTCGCCGAACGGCGGCGGCCAGCCCGAGGGCGAGCTCAAGGCGGCCATCGACGAGTACTTCGGCTCCTTTGAGAAGTTCCAGGCGCACTTCACCGCCGCCGCCACCGGGATCCAGGGTTCCGGCTGGGCCGTCCTGAGCTGGGACTCGATCGGCTCGCGCCTCATCATCCAGCAGCTCTTCGACCAGCAGTCGAACACCGCGCAGGGCACCATCCCGCTGTTCCAGCTGGACATGTGGGAGCACGCCTTCTACCTCGACTACCTCAACGTGAAGGCCGACTACGTCAAGGCCGCGTGGAACATCGCCAACTGGGAGAACGTCGCCCAGCGCCTCGAGGTCGCCCGTCAGCAGACGAACGGCCTGCTGGTACTGTCGTAATCGGGTCGCGTCCCGGCGGGCCCACGGCTCGTCGGGGCGCCATCTCAGCCAAAAAACCCGCGCATGGCGCACGCTCGACGGCGGCGCTCGGCGCATGAGAAACAGGGAGACCTGAGTGTCTGTCAAGATCGGTATCAACGGCTTCGGCCGCATCGGACGCAACTACTTCCGCGCAGCTCTCGCGCAGGGAGCAGACCTTGAGATCGTCGCGGTCAACGACCTCACCGACAACAAGACCCTGGCACACCTGCTGAAGTACGACTCGGTCAGCGGCGTCCTCGACGCCGAGATCACGTACGACGACGACAGCATCACCGTCGACGGCAAGGAGATCAAGGCCTTCGCAGAGCGTGACCCCGCCAACCTCCCGTGGGGCGAGCTGGGCGTGGACATCGTCATCGAGTCGACCGGCTTCTTCACCAACGCTGACGCCGCGCGCAAGCACATCGACGCCGGTGCGAAGAAGGTCCTCATCTCGGCTCCGGCCACGGGTGACGACCGCACCATCGTCATGGGCGTGAACGAGGAGACGTACAACCCGGAGACGGACCACATCATCTCCAACGCCTCCTGCACCACGAACTGCCTCGCGCCGCTGGCCAAGGTGTTCAACGACGCCTTCGGCATCGACCGCGGCTTCATGATGACGGCCCACGCCTACACCGCCGACCAGAACCTGCAGGACGGTCCCCACAAGGATCTCCGCCGCGCCCGCGCCGCCGCGATCAACATCACGCCGGCCTCGACGGGTGCCGCGAAGGCCATCGGCCTCGTCCTCCCGGAGCTGAACGGCAAGCTCAGCGGTTCCTCCTACCGCGTGCCGGTTCCCACGGGCTCGATCGTCGACCTGACGCTCATCACGGACCGCGAGAACCTCACGGTGGACGAGGTCAACGAGGCCTACAAGAAGGCTGCGGCCGAGGGGCGTCTGGCCGGGTACCTGCAGTACAACGAGGACCCGATCGTGTCGAGCGACATCGTGCACAACCCGCACTCGTCGATCTTCGACTCCACGCTCACCAACGTCAGCGGCAACCTGATCAAGGTCTCGAGCTGGTACGACAACGAGTGGGGCTACTCCAACCGTCTCGTCGACCTGACCGAGTACGTCGCCGAGCGCATCTGAGCTCCGACACATGACTCTGCGCACCCTGGACTCACTGGGTTCGCTCGAGGGCAAGCGCGTCATCGTCCGTTGTGATCTGAACGTCCCCCTGCGGGACGGGGTCATCACGGACGATGGCCGTGTCCGCGCCTCGCTGCCGACCCTGAAGACCCTCATCGACGCGGGCGCCCGCGTCGTCGTCTGCTCGCACCTCGGCCGCCCCGACGGCGCGCCCGACCCGCAGTACAGCCTCGAGCCGGTCGCCCAGCGGCTGTCCGAGCTGCTCGGCGCCCCGGTCGCCTTCGCCGGCGACACCGTGGGCGAGGCCGCGAAGGACGCCGTGGCGTCCCTCGAGAACGGTCAGGTCGTCGTGATCGAGAACCTCCGGTTCAACCCGGGGGAGACGTCGAAGGACGATACCGAGCGCGGTGCCTTCGCGGCGCAGCTCGCGGAGCTCGGCGACGTGCTCGTCTCCGACGGCTTCGGCGTCGTGCACCGCAAGCAGGCGAGCGTCTACGACCTCGCGAAGCTGCTGCCCTCGGCGGCGGGGCTCCTGATCGCGACCGAGCTCGATGTGCTCGATCGCCTCACGGAGAACCCGGAGCGGCCGTACGCGGTGGTGCTCGGCGGGTCCAAGGTGAGCGACAAGCTCGGAGTCATCTCGCACCTGCTGCCGCGGGTGGACCGCATCCTCGTCGGCGGCGGCATGCTCTTCACCTTCCTGAAGGCACAGGGGCACGCCGTCGCGTCGAGTCTCCTCGAGGAGGACCAGCTCGAGACCGTGCGCGGCTACATCGCCGAGGCGGCCGAGCGCGGCGTGGAGCTCGTGCTCCCGACCGACGTGGTCGTCGCCGCCTCCTTCGGTGCGGACGCGGACCACGAGGTGGCCGCCGCGGACGCGATCGAGGAGACGGCATTCGGCTCGTCGGGCATCGGCCTCGACATCGGGCCGGAGACCGCGGCGCGCTTCGCCGAGGTCATCCGCGGGTCGAAGACCGTGTTCTGGAACGGCCCGATGGGCGTGTTCGAGTTCCCGGCCTTCGCTGCGGGAACCAAGGCGGTCGCGCAGGCACTGACCGAGGTCGACGGCCTCAGCGTGGTCGGCGGCGGCGACTCCGCCGCGGCCGTCCGCCAGCTCGGATTCACCGACGATCAGTTCGGGCACATCTCGACCGGCGGCGGCGCGAGCCTCGAATTCCTCGAGGGCAAGAAACTACCTGGGCTGGAGGTCCTCGGATGGGCGTGAGCTCCCGTACCCCGCTGATCGCGGGCAACTGGAAGATGAACCTGGATCACCTGCAGGCGGTGGCGTTCGTGCAGAAGCTGCACTGGACGCTGAAGGACGCCAAGCACGAGGACGGGTCCGTGGAGGTGGCGGTCTTCCCGCCCTTCACCGACATCCGCAGCGTGCAGACGCTGATCGACGCGGACAAGATCCCGTTCGCGTTCGGTGCGCAGGACGTCTCGGCGCACGACTCCGGTGCGTACACCGGCGAGATCTCCGGGGCGTTCCTGGCGAAGCTCGACGCGAAGTACGTCATCATCGGACACTCCGAGCGTCGCGAGTACCACGCCGAGTCCGACGAGATCGTGGCCGGCAAGGTGAAGGCTGCGCTCAAGCACGGCCTCTCCCCGGTGATCTGCGTGGGCGAGACGGCGGAGGACCTGGAGAAGTTCGGTGCCAGCGCCGTTCCGGCCGGACAACTCGAAGCCGCCCTTCAGGGCGTCTCCCCGTCGGCCGACATCGTCGTGGCGTATGAGCCCGTCTGGGCCATCGGGTCGGGCCAGGCGGCCACCCCGCAACAGGCGCAGGACGTCTGCGCGGCGCTCCGCGGCGTGATCGCGAAGGTCCTCGGCGACGAGGCGGCGGCCCGCACCCGCATCCTCTACGGCGGATCGGTCAAGGCGGCGAACATCGCCAGCTTCATGCGCGAGCCTGACGTGGACGGCGCTCTGGTCGGCGGCGCGAGCCTCGTCGTCGACGAGTTCGCGGCGATCATCCGCTTCGAGAAGCACGTCGGCGTGTGAGTGCGGCGGGGCTCCGGCCCCGCTGCACCGTATACTTGACCGTTACGGGGGCGCTCCGGCCCCAGCGAAAGGCTCTTTCCGTGGCAATTCTCGAGTTCGTCCTGCAGGTCGTGCTGGGCATCACCAGCGTCCTGCTGACTCTCCTCATCCTCTTGCACAAGGGTCGCGGCGGCGGCCTGTCCGACATGTTCGGCGGCGGCATGACCACTGCGGTCGGCTCCTCCGGTCTCGCGGAGCGGAACCTGAACCGCTTCACCGTCGTCCTGGCGCTCACGTGGTTCATCGCCATCGTGGCGCTCGGCCTCATCACGAAGTTCGAGGTGATCTGATGGCTACCGGTGGAAACGCGATCCGCGGTACCCGCGTCGGTTCCGGTCCCATGGGGGAGCAGGACCACGGCTACCACGCCGACCGCATCGCGGTGTCGTACTGGGACGGTCTCGGCAACGAGACGGTCCGCTACTTCGCCGCCGGTCTCCCCGAGGAGGAGATCCCGGAGATCATCGATCACCCGCAGTCCGGTCTTCCGGCCGGGCGCGACAAGGAGAACCCTCCTGCCGTCGCCAAGGCCGAGCCGTACAAGACGCACCTGGCCTACGTGAAGGAGCGTCGCACGGACGAGGAGGCCGTCCAGCTCCTGGAGGACGCCCTCACCCAGCTTCGCGAGCGTCGGGGTCAGTGACCGCCGATTGAGCGAGAGGAGAAGCCGCCGTGGTGACCACGGCGGCTTCTTCCGTCTCAGCGGCAGCCGGCCGCCGCGTCGATGTAGTTCTGCGGGGGATACCCGTAGGCCCAGACCCCGTTGGCGTCGTCCGTGAAGCCCATGCTGATCGCCCAGGCCGTCGCCCACTTCTCGATGCTGTCCTGGGTGGACGAGTCGTACATGCCCTCGCACTTCACGCTGATGGCATGGCCCACCTCATGGGCGACGAGCGCGCGGCTGCGTTCGGCGGGCCACTGCTCCGCCACCGAGTCCGACAGCTGGATGACCGCGCGCCCCGGATCGTCCCACCACCAGGTGGTGTACCCGCCCATGCTGCCGTTGTACCCGGCGCCGTTGACGAGAGGGGCCCAGTCGAATTCCAGCAGGACGCCGGGCGCGAGAGACCGCGCGAACGCCTCCACCTCGAGGCGGGCGTTCTGCAGCGGACCGGCCTTCTCCGCGAGCTCCGCGTTCTCCGCGGAGACGACCTCGGTGGCGGCCTGCTGCAGGGCGACATAGGCGGCCGCGGCCGCGTCGTCGACCTCGGTGACGGCGAGAGCGTCGGATGCGGCTCCGCGCAGAGCGATCACGGCGGCGTTGCGAGTGGACGGATGCGCGGTCTCGAAGGCGCCCGCGGCCTCGGCCGCGGCGGTGAGCACGGACACGCCGGTCGTCCGCACCGCGTCCACGCTCGCGGCGGCGGACGCGGAGGCGCTGTCCATCGACTCGGCGACGTCGCGCAGGATGCTCTGGTCCTCGGCGAGACGGCTCGTCGCGGCGAAGAGGTCCCAGAACCAGCCGGGTTTCGTCTCGTCGGCTGGGAGCCGCGTCGCGAGGACGTCCTCGGCCTCGCCGCCGGTGGTCTCGCCCTCCGCCACGGCGGAGTCCAGGGCCGCCCAGAGATCCTCCGGAACGGCGAGGGCAGGCGCGCCGGTGTCGATGATGACATGGCCGGCATCCGTCGCCGCGATCAGATCGGCGGTCCGCTGCCGGAGTTCCGTCTGCTGGGCGGTCACCGATCGAGTGGCGTCCTCGACCCCGCTGGCGGCCTCGTCGTACCCCTGGTTCGCGACGAGCTGCGTGATGCCGAGACCCGCCAACACCGCGACCGTGCCGACGGTGCCGGCGAGGACGCCCCTGAGCGATCGCCGGTCGCGCGGCGGCCGGGGGACGCCGGACGGCGAGGAGAGGACGGCCGGGAGGCGATGCCCACCCGGAGCCGGCACCATGGCGGTCGCGGCAACCGACGGCGGAGGGGCGGTCACGAGGCGCTCATCTCGGCAGGCCTTCCGGTCGGGAGCTGATCCTGTCAGCGTATTCGACCGAGGTGACAACGTGGAGGGGGTGACGGGAATCGAACCCGCGCAATCAGTTTGGAAGACTGAGACTCTACCATTGAGCTACACCCCCGGAACCGGAGTCCGGACTCCATCGATCATAGCGGACGGTCGGGCATGCTCCTGTCCGTTAGACTCGGTGGGGCTGAATCTGCGTGCGGATTCCCCGGGGCGTAGCTCAGCTTGGTAGAGCGCCCGCTTTGGGAGCGGGAGGTCGCAGGTTCAACTCCTGTCGCCCCGACTCGACCCCACGACCTTCCAGCCGCGTTCTGCGCGGAAACCACAAGGAGAACACACCAGCATGGCGAACAGCACCGTCGAGAAGCTGACCCCGACCCGGGTCAAGCTCACCATCACGGTCACCCCGGACGACCTCAAGCCCAGCATCGCGCACGCCTACGAGCACATCGCGCAGGACGTCCAGATCCCCGGCTTCCGCAAGGGCAAGGTGCCCGCTCCGATCATCGACCAGCGCATCGGCCGCGGCGCCGTCATCGAGCACGCCGTGAACGAGGGCCTGGACAAGTTCTTCCGCGAGGCGACCGCCGAGCACAAGCTCCGCATCGTCGGCCGCCCGTCGGCCGAGATCACGCAGTGGCCGAGCGAGAAGGACTTCTCGGGCGACCTGCTCGTCGACGTCGAGGTCGACGTGCGGCCGGAGATCGAGCTCCCCGACTACGCGGGCATCACCCTCGAGGTCGACGCCGTGGAGGCCGACGAGGCCGCCCTCGACGCCGAGCTCGAGAACATGCGCGCCCGCTTCGGCACGCTCATCCCCGTCGACCGCCCCGCGGCCAAGGGCGACTTCGTCGAGCTGGACCTCGTCGCCACCATCGACGGCGCCGAGATCGACCGCGCCGAGGGCGTCTCCTACGAGATCGGCTCCGGCGAGCTCCTCGAGGGCATCGACGACGCGATCGAGTCGCTCACCGCCGGTGAGGACACCACCTTCCGCTCCGCCCTCGTCGGCGGCGACCACGCCGGCAAGGAGGCGGAGGTCTCCGTCACCGTCAAGGCCGTCAAGGAGCGCGAGCTTCCCGAGGCCGACGACGAGTTCGCGCAGATCGCGAGCGAGTTCGACACGATCGCCGAGCTGCGCGACAGCCTGCGCGAGCGCGTCGAGCAGCAGGGCGTCTTCACGCAGGGCTCCGCCGCCCGCGACAAGCTCGTCGAGACGCTGCTCGCGCAGATCGAGATCCCGGTCCCGCCGCAGCTCATCGAGGACGAGGTGCACAACCACCTCGAGGGCGAGGGCCGTCTCGAGGACGACGTGCACCGCGCCGAGGTGACCGAGGCCAGCGAGAAGCAGTTCCGCACGCAGGTGCTGCTCGACACGATCGCCGAGCAGGCCGACGTGCAGGTCTCGCAGGAGGAGCTCTCGCAGTACCTCATCCAGTCCGCCGCGCAGTACGGCATGGCGCCGCAGGAGTTCGTCGAGGCGCTGCAGTCCTCGAACCAGCTCCCCGCGCTGGTCGGCGAGGTCGCCCGGAACAAGGCGCTCGCGATCGCCCTGGGCAAGGTCAAGGTCGTGGACACCAACGGCAAGGCCGTCGACCTCTCCGACTTCGTCGTGACCGACGACGAGGCCGAGTCCGAGGACGAGAAGCCCGCCGAGGCCGAGGAGAAGCCGGCCGCGAAGAAGAAGGCCCCCGCCAAGAAGGCGGCCGCCAAGAAGGATGCCGACGCGGACGAGAAGCCCGCTGCGGAGAAGAAGCCCGCCGCCAAGAAGCCGGCGGCGAAGAAGGCTCCGGCCAAGAAGGACGCCGACACCGCCGAGTGATCGGCACGGTCGAGTGAAGAGGGCGGGTGCTGCGGCATCCGCCCTCTTTCTCATCGAGGGAAGGACGACGGGATGACGAGCTGGGACGACCGCATCGAGCAGGTGTGGGCGGAGGCCTCCGGAGAGGAGGTCGGCGACGAGACGATCGCGCGCATCGACGCCCTCGCCGCCGAACGGGGTGCGGACGACGCGAGGGCCGAGTTCGAGCGCGCCGGTGCTCGCGATTCCGCCGGGCGCCCGGCGGAGGCCGTGGAGCTGTACCGCCGCGCCCTGGCGCTCGGCCTCGACGAGGAGCACCGCCCGCAGTGCGTGATCCAGCTCGCGAGCTCGCTGCGCAACCTCGGTGACTACGACGAGGCGCTGCGGGTGATCCGCGCCGAGGAGGAGATCGCGGCGGACGGGGCGTATCGGGACGCGGTCGCGGTGGTGCACGCCCTCATCCTCGCGAGTGCCGGCCGGCCCGCGCAGGGCCTGTCGGTGGCCATCCTCGCGCTCGTCCCGCACCTGCCGCGCTATCACCGGTCGATGACGGCGTACGCGCACGAGATCGCGGGCAGCGACACCTGATATGCCGACGGCGAACACGACCTAGGGGCTGTGCGCGCGCCGGTAGATTCGAATCACTGAAACACGGAAGCAGGAGCTGACATGGCTGAACCCCTCGTCGCGACAAGCGTCTTCGACAGGTTGCTGAAGGACCGCATCATCTGGCTCGGCTCGGAGGTGCGAGACGACAACGCCAACGAGATCTGCGCGAAGATCCTCCTTCTCGCCGCCGAAGACTCCGAGAAGGACATCTACCTCTACATCAACTCGCCCGGCGGCTCGATCACCGCGGGCATGGCGATCTACGACACGATGCAGTTCGTGCCGAACGACATCGTCACCGTCGGCATCGGCATGGCCGCGTCCATGGGCCAGCTGCTGCTGACGAGCGGCACCAAGGGCAAGCGCTACATCACGCCGAACGCCCGCGTGCTGCTGCACCAGCCGCACGGCGGCTTCGGCGGCACCGCGAGCGACATCCAGACCCAGGCGCAGCTCATCCTGTCGATGAAGAAGCGCCTCGCCGAGATCACCGCGTCGCAGACCGGCAAGCCCGTCGAGCAGATCAACGCCGATGGCGACCGCGACCGCTGGTTCACGGCGGAGGAGGCCCTCGAGTACGGCTTCGTCGACCACATCCGCGAGCACGCCAGCGACGTCACCGGCGGCGGCGGCACGGGCGTCGAGTAAGGATTCGAGAGGACACCATGTACACACCCACGTTCCAGTCCGCCGGAAACCTGCCCTCCAGCCGGTATGTGCTGCCGCAGTTCGAGGAGCGCACCGCCTACGGCTTCAAGCGCCAGGACCCGTACAACAAGCTGTTCGAAGACCGCGTGATCTTCCTCGGCGTGCAGGTCGACGACGCGTCGGCCGACGACGTCATGGCACAGCTCCTCGTCCTGGAGAGCCAGGACTCCGAGCGCGACATCACCATGTACATCAACTCGCCCGGTGGCTCGTTCACCGCGATGACGGCGATCTACGACACGATGCAGTACGTCGCGCCGCAGATCCAGACCGTCGTGCTCGGCCAGGCGGCCTCGGCCGCGTCCGTGCTGCTCGCGGCCGGTGCCCCCGGCAAGCGTCTCGCCCTGCCGAATGCGCGCGTGCTGATGCACCAGCCCGCGATGGGGGAGGCCGGCCACGGTCAGGCCTCCGACATCGAGATCCAGGCGGCGGAGATCCTCCGCATGCGCACCTGGCTCGAGGAGACCATGGCCCGTCACACCGGCAAGCCGGTCGAGCAGGTCAACCGCGACATCGATCGCGACAAGATCCTCTCGGCCAACGAGGCGCTGGAGTACGGCATCGTCGACCAGGTGCTCACCTCGCGCAAGCGCGCGTAGTCCGCATCCGCAGAGAAGGACGCCCGTCGAATCGACGGGCGTCCTTCTCGCATCTCCGGCGGATGCGCGCGGGAGGATGGCGGGACTGCGCATATGAGCAGACGGGTGCGCGAACGCTGAATCCGGCGTACCCTGGAGGAGGAAGGAGGACACCGTGGAAGAAGATCTGCTCATGGTCCGGGTCGCCGAGCTGTACTACGACGAGGACAAGACGCAGGACGAGATCGGTGGTCTCCTGAAGATCTCCCGCTGGAAGGTCGGGCGCCTCCTCACGCAGGCGCGTCAGCGCGGCATCGTCCGCATCGAGATCGTCCACCCGCGCGCCCGTCGGCTCGGCCTCGAACGCGAGCTCGTGGAGCGGTTCGGCTTGACCGACGCGGTGGTCGTCCCCTCGCCGGAGGGCGACGAGGGCACCCTGGAGCGCGTCGCTCAGGCGGCGGCCGACTTCCTGACCGCCCTCCGTCCGGTTCCGCGCACGCTCGGCGTGAGCTGGGGCAAGACCCTCCGCGCCGTGGCCGAGGCCCTGCCCGACGGCTGGGCGAACGGCGTCACCGTCGTGCAGCTCAACGGCGGTGTCAGCCTCAACCGGCGCTCGGGAGGGGCCGCAGGACTCGCGGTGACCATCGCCCAGCGCGCGTCCGGCCAGGTCTCGCTGCTGCCGAGCCCCGCGATCCTGGAGCACGTCGAGACGAAGCAGGCCATCGAAGGCGACCGCACCGTCGCGGCCGTGCTGGAGGAGGCGGCGGACGCCCAGGCGTTCCTGTTCACCGCCGGACCGTGCGATGCGACCTCCGCCCACGTCGAGAACGGCTATCTCACGGCCGCCGACGTGGAGGAGCTGGCACGTCGCGGTGCCGTCGGCGACGTCCTCGGGCGCTACGTCGACGCCGAGGGCAACATCGTCGACCCGCAGCTGGACGCCCGCACGGTCGGCGTCTCGCTCGACCGCCTGCGCGGCGCCGCGCGGGCCATCTTCGTGACGGCGGGTCCCGCCAAGCACGACATCGCGCGCACGGTCGTGACCAGCGGCCTGTGCGGGGTCCTGGTGACCGATGAGACCACAGCACGAGCATTGTTGGAGGAACAGTGACGACGACAGAACTCAGCCGCAGGACGGCGGTGGACGTCCTCGGCGGTGAGCCGGACGACGCGACCCTCCGTCGTTTCCTGCACGGCCTCCCCGGCGTGGACGCCGTCGGGCTGGAGCAGCGCGCTGCCGGCCTCGGCACGCGCTCCATCAAGACGACGTCGAAGGCGTGGGCGCTGGACACGATCATCAAGCTGATCGACCTGACCACCCTGGAGGGGGCGGACACCCCTGGCAAGGTCCGTTCGCTCGTCGCCAAGGCGAAGAACCCGGATGCGGCGGATCCGTCCACGCCTCGGGTGGCGGCCGTGTGCGTCTACGGCGACATGGTCGCCGGAGCGGTCGAGGCCCTCGGCAGCCTGCACGGCGACCCCGACGACGGCCTCATCTCGGTCGCCGCGGTGGCCACCGCCTTCCCGAGCGGCCGGTCCTCCCTCGCGATCAAGCTCGCCGACACCGCGGAAGCGGTCGCCGCGGGTGCGGACGAGATCGACATGGTCATCGACCGCGGTGCGTTCCTGTCCGGCCGCTACGGGCTGGTGTTCGATCAGATCGCTCAGGTCAAGGAGGCGTGCCGCCGTGAGGACGGCTCGTACGCCTCGCTCAAGGTGATCCTCGAGACCGGCGAGCTGAACACGTACGACAACATCAAGCGTGCCTCCTGGCTCGGCATCCTCGCCGGCGGCGATTTCATCAAGACCTCGACGGGCAAGGTGCAGCCGGCGGCGACGTTGCCGACCACGCTACTCATGCTGGAGACGGTGCGCGACTGGTATCGCGGGACGGGGGAGCGGATCGGCGTGAAGCCCGCCGGCGGCATCCGCTCGTCGAAGGACGCGGTCAAGTACCTCGTCACCGTCGCCGAGACCGTGGGGGAGGAGTGGCTCCAGCCGCACCTGTTCCGCTTCGGCGCCTCGAGCCTGCTCAACGACGTGCTCCTGCAGCGCCAGAAGCTCACCACCGGCCACTACTCCGGCCCCGACTACGTCACGATCGACTAGGACACCCGACATGTCATTCCTGGAATACGCTCCGGCTCCGGAGTCCACGGCGGTGCTGAACCTCAAGGACAGCTACGGGCTGTTCATCGACGGCGAGTTCGTCGACGGCTCCGGCACCCCCTTCCGTACCATCTCCCCGGCGACGGAGAAGGAGATCGCCGAGATCGCCTCCGCCGACGACGCGGACATCGACCGCGCTGTCGCCGCGGCCCGTCGCGCCTACGACAAGGTCTGGTCGCGCATGAGCGGCCGCGACCGGGGCAAGTACCTGTTCCGCATCGCCCGCCTCGTGCAGGAGCGCGCCCGCGAGCTCGCCGTCGCCGAGAGCCTCGACAACGGCAAGCCCATCAAGGAGAGCCGCGACGTGGACGTGCCCCTCGTCGCGTCCTGGTTCTTCTACTACGCGGGCTGGGCCGACAAGCTCGACTACGCCGGGCTGGGTGCGAACCCGCGTGCTCTGGGTGTCGCCGGTCAGGTCATCCCGTGGAACTTCCCGCTGTTGATGCTCGCGTGGAAGCTCGCGCCCGCGCTGGCGGCCGGGAACACGGTCGTGCTCAAGCCGGCCGAGACCACGCCGCTGACGGCACTGATCTTCGCCGAGATCCTGCAGCAGGCCGATCTCCCTGCCGGTGTCGTGAACATCGTCACCGGAGCCGGGGCGACCGGTGCCGCCCTGGTCCGTCACCCGGACGTCGACAAGGTCGCCTTCACCGGCTCGACGGGTGTGGGTCGCGACATCGCCCGCGCCGTGGCGGGGACGAACAAGAAGCTGACGCTGGAGCTGGGCGGCAAGGCCGCGAACATCGTCTTCGACGACGCGCCGATCGATCAGGCCGTCGAGGGCATCGTCAACGGCATCTTCTTCAACCAGGGCCACGTGTGCTGTGCGGGCAGCCGCCTGCTGGTGCAGGAGTCCATCCATGACGAGGTCGTCGACCGGCTGAAGAACCGGCTGTCGACGCTGCGTCTCGGTGACCCGCTCGACAAGAACACGGACATCGGCGCGATCAACTCCGCCGCGCAGCTCGCCCGTATCCGTGAGCTCAGCGACATCGGCGAGGCCGAGGGTGCCGAGCGCTGGACCGCCGACTGCGCGATCCCGGAGCAGGGCTTCTGGTTCGCTCCGACGATCTTCACCGGCGTCGAGGCCTCGCACCGCATCGCCCGCGACGAGGTCTTCGGGCCGGTGCTGTCGGTCCTCACCTTCCGGACGCCCGCTGAGGCGATCGCCAAGGCCAACAACACCCCGTACGGTCTCTCCGCCGGCATCTGGTCGGACAAGGGCTCGCGCATCCTCGCCGTCGCCGACCGGCTGCGCGCGGGCGTCGTGTGGGCGAACACGTTCAACCGTTTCGACCCGTCGAGCCCGTTCGGCGGCTACAAGGAGTCCGGGTACGGCCGCGAGGGCGGTCGCCAGGGCCTCACCGCCTATCTCAAGGGAGCCGCAGCATGAGCAAGCGACTGACCGTTCCGAAGACCTACAAGCTCGCGATCGGCGGGGCCTTCCCCCGGAGCGAGTCCGGACGCACGTACGAGGTCGTCTCCCGCAAGGGCGCCTTCCTCGCCAACGCCGCCAAGGCCTCCCGCAAGGACGCCCGCGATGCGGTCGTCGCCGCGCGCGCCGCCGTCAAGGGCTGGTCGGGGGCGACGGCCTACAACCGCGGCCAGGTGCTCTACCGGGTCGCCGAGGTCCTGGAAGGGCGTCGCGCGCAGTTCGTCGACGAGATCGTGGCGCAGGAGGGCAACTCGTCCTCGGCGGCCACGGCGCAGGTCGACGAGGCGATCGATCTCTGGGTCTGGTACGCCGGCTGGTGCGACAAGTACGCCCAGGTGGCGGGAAACGCGAACCCCGTCTCCGGTCCGTACTTCAACATCTCGGTGCCCGAGCCCACCGGTGTGGTCGCCATCGTGGCCCCGCAGGACTCGGCGCTGCTCGGCCTGGTGTCGGTGGTCGCCCCGGCCCTCGTCGCCGGGAACACCGTCGTCGTGGTCGCGAGCGAGCAGTACCCGCTCTCCGCGATCAGTCTCGCCGAGGTGCTCGCGACCAGTGACGTGCCAGGGGGCGTGGTGAACGTGCTCACCGGCTCGCCGGCGGAGATCGCGCCGTGGCTCGCCTCGCACCAGGATGTGAACGCCCTCGATCTCGCCGGCGCGGGCGCGCTGGAGTGGGTCGACATGCAGATCGCCGCGGCGGAGACGCTGAAGCGCGTGCTCGCCCCCGGCGACGTGGTGGCCTCGCCGGAGCGGATCGCCGCGTTCACCGAGGTCAAGACGGTCTGGCACACCAAGAGCATGGTCTGACGACACGTCAGGATGACCGAGGGCCCCGTCGCGCACCGCGCGGCGGGGCCCTCGTCGTGCGGGCAGCGTGCGGGTGACGCCGGTGCTGTGGTTTCATGGCGGCATGATGGCGATCTCCGGCGTCCGCGCCCGCCCCGGGCGAGTGACGCTCGTGCTGGCGGCGATCCTGCTTCTCGGCGGCTGCGCTGCGGCGCCGGCCGACGTCGCCGCCGGAGAGCCGACGCCGACCGTGACGCCCACCGCCGCCTGCCCGCAGGTGGACGGCGCCGAGCTTCCGCCGGAGTGCGCGCCGTACGACCCGGAACACGCGATGGAGCAGAACGACCGACATCGTGAGCGGATGGACATGTCGGCCGAGGCACGGGCGGCCGCCGAGCAGCCGGTGGCGGATCTCCGCGTGCGTCTCGAAGCGCTGCGCACGGAGAGCGCGATCTCCGTGATCGCCGTCCAGGACGCCTTGCGCGAGGCCGGCCTCGTCCATCACGTCGCCCGGGGAGATGCGCGCGCGGTGGCGTTCGGGGCAGACGGTCCGGAGGGCGGCTGTGTCTTCGGGGAACTGCGTCCCGACGAGGTCCGTGTCGAGGTCGGCGGATACATCATGGACGGCGGCTGCCTCCCCGCGGAATGACGGTGGAGGCACCGTCGTCCGCCGGACCCGCCGAACGACTCGTCG
This sequence comes from Microbacterium sp. ER1, assembly GCF_023383675.1. NCBI lineage: Bacteria > Bacillati > Actinomycetota > Actinomycetes > Micrococcales > Microbacteriaceae > Microbacterium > Microbacterium sp. ER1. The sequence continues at coordinate 45,899 of NZ_QCXO01000127.1, read as the reverse complement.
CCAATGCGGCCCGGTGTCGTATGCAGCGGTTAGGCTCGAAGAACGATCCTGATCCCCCCGAGGAGGACGCGCATGGCCCGCATCGGTGAAAGCGCTGACCTGTTCAAGTGCTCTTTCTGCGGAAAGAGCCAGAAGCAGGTGCAGCAGCTCATCGCCGGACCCGGCGTGTACATCTGCGACGAGTGCGTCGAGCTCTGCAACGAGATCATCGAAGAGCGCATGGCGGAGTCGTCTGCCGAGGGCGTCGCCGAGTTCGAGCTGCCGAAGCCCCGCGAGATCTTCACGTTCCTCGAGGAGTACGTCGTCGGACAGGAGCCCGCGAAGCGTGCGCTGTCCGTCGCCGTCTACAACCACTACAAGCGCGTGCGCGCTCACGGCACCCTGCAGCCTGCTGAGCAGAAGGCCGAAGAGGTCGAGATCGCCAAGAGCAACATCCTGCTCATCGGACCCACGGGCTGCGGCAAGACCTACCTGGCGCAGACGCTCGCCAAGCGCCTCAACGTGCCGTTCGCCGTCGCCGACGCGACGGCACTGACCGAGGCGGGCTACGTCGGCGAAGACGTCGAGAACATCCTCCTCAAGCTCATCCAGGCCGCCGACTACGACGTGAAGCGCGCCGAGCAGGGCATCATCTACATCGACGAGGTCGACAAGATCGCCCGCAAGGCCGAGAACCCGTCGATCACCCGCGACGTGTCGGGCGAGGGCGTGCAGCAGGCGCTGCTGAAGATCATCGAGGGCACGGTCGCCTCGGTGCCGCCGCAGGGTGGTCGCAAGCACCCGCACCAGGAGTTCCTGCAGATCGACACCTCGAACGTGCTCTTCATCGTGGCCGGCGCCTTCGCCGGTCTGGAGGACATCGTCTCGGCGCGCGTGGGCAAGCACGGTGTCGGCTTCGGTGCTCCGCTGCACGACAAGGGCAAGGACCTCGACCTGTTCAGCGAGGTGCTCCCGGAAGACCTCCACAAGTTCGGTCTCATCCCGGAGTTCATCGGTCGTCTGCCCGTCGTGACGAACGTGTCACCGCTCGACCAGGCCGCCCTCATCGACATCCTCACCGGTCCGCGCAACGCCCTCGTCAAGCAGTATCAGCGCATGTTCGAGCTGGACGGCGTCCAGCTCGAGTTCGAGGAGGACGCGCTGCGATCGATCGCCGACCTCGCCGTCGAGCGCAAGACCGGTGCCCGCGGACTCCGTGCCATCCTCGAGGACGTGCTCGGTCCGGTGATGTTCGAGATCCCCTCTGCCGAAGACGTCGCGAAGGTGATCATCACCCGTGCCGCCGTCGACGAGGGCGCCCCGCCCACCATCGTGATGGAGCGCAAGCGCAAGAGCGCCTGAACGCCTGCTCAGGCCACGGGCATGAGCAGGTCCGTGCGGAGCTCGTCGGGATCGACACCGGGGCCCGAGACGTAGACCTCGATCCAGACGCCGCGCGGGTGCAGCCCCGCCTCCGCGGCGCGCGCGACCAGCCCGGCCCACCCGGCACCGAGACCGTCGTACGAACCGAAGACGCTGCTCGCGACGGCCTGCCCGGTCGGCAGGGTCGAGGGGATGATGGCTGCCCCGTCGCCCGTGGCGATCGGGTCGGACGGTGGGGCCTGCACGGGGAAGCCGAGCTCCAGGTCGAACACGCCCATCGGATCGCCGTGGTAGATCGCGAGCGCCGGGCCGGCCGGAATCAGGGTGCCCGCAGCGAAGGCGGCACCGATCGCCGCGTATCCGGAGTCGAAGGCATCGCGGAGGTCGGCGATCCGGATGCCCTCATGGCGGATGACGGCCAGGGGTACGGCGCCCAGCTCCAGGGTGTCTGCGGGGCCGAACGGAGCGTCTGCGAATGCGTCCATGCGCTCAGGGTCTCACGACTCAGGAATCGAGTCCACGGCGTTTCAGGAGCGGCTCGATCTCGGCGTCCCGACCGCGGAAGTCGCGGTAGGCGGCCAGCGGGTCCTTCGAGCCGCCGACGCCGAGCAGCCGGTCGCGGAAGCGGTCTCCATTGGTGCGGGTGAGGCCGCCGTTCTCCCGGAACCACTCCACGGTGTCGGCGTCGAGCACCTCACTCCAGATGTACGAGTAGTACCCGGCGCTGTAGCCGCCGGAGAAGACGTGGGCGAAGTAGGTGGAGGAGTACCGGGTCGGGACGGCGGGGTCGTCGAGGCCGATGTCCGCCAGCGCGGCCGCCTCGAAGCCTGCGACATCGTCCACTGTGTCCTCGGCGGAGAGTCGGTGCCACGCCTGATCCAGCCACGCCGCGGCGAGATACTCGCTGGTCGCGTGCCCCTGGTCGAAGGTCGCAGTCGCCCGCAGCCGCTCCACGATGGCGGGATCCAGCGGCTCGCCGGTCTCGTGGTGCCGGGCGTAGTGGTCGAGGACCTCGGGCCAGAGGATCCACATCTCGTTCACCTGGCTGGGGAACTCGACGAAGTCGCGGAACACGTTGGTCCCGGCGAAATGCGGGTAGGTCACGGTGGCGAACAGGCCGTGCAGAGCGTGCCCGAACTCGTGGAACAGCGTCGTCACCTCGTCGAGCGTCAGCAGGGTGGGCTCGCCGTCCCCGGGCTGCGGGACGTTGAGGTTGTTGACCACGACCGGGGCGCTGCCGCGCAGACGGGATTGGCTGACGATCGCGTTCATCCAGGCGCCGCCGCGCTTGGAGTCCCGGGTGTAGAGGTCGAGCACGTAGAGCCCGAGCGGGGAGTCGTCGGCGTTGCGCACCTCGAAGACGCGGGCCTGCGGGTGGTAGGCCGCGAGGTCGTGTCGTTCATGGAAGGTCACCCCGTACAGGCGGGTCGCCGCGAAGAACACGCCGTCCTGCAGCACGCGCTCCGCCTCGAACCAGGGGCGCAGGGCTGCGGTGTCGATGTCGTAGCGGGCGGTGCGCACGCGCTCGGTGTAGAACGCCCAGTCGTGGGCCTCCACGGGGAAGGGCTCCGGTTCGGTCTCGTCGACGATGGCCTGGAGCGCGTCCCGTTCGGCGCGGGCGTTGCGCGCGGAGGGCGCGGCCAGTCGTCGCAGCATTCGCTCGACGGCCTCGGGGGAGCCCGCCGTCTCGTCGGCGGTGACGTAGGCGGCGTGCGAGGCGTAGCCGAGGAGGCGCGCGCGCTCGGCGCGGAGGCGCACGATCTCGCGCAGCACCGGACGGTTGTCGTTGCCGTTGTCCCGCGAGCCCCGCGCGCGGGACGCCGCCATGATCCGGCGGCGGGATTCCCGCACCGCGAGCCGGGCGAGCGCCGGATGGCCGGTGAACAGCGGCAGGGTGAGGAGGTAGCGGCCGTCGAGCCCGCGGTCGGCAGCGGCGCGTGCGGCGGCGGACAGCTCACCCGGGCTCAGGCCCTCCAGGTCGGCCGCGGCGTGGAAGACCACGGCGAGGTCGTTCGTATCGCTCAGCAGATTCCGCTCGAACGTGTTCGTGAGCACCGACAGCTTCTGGTTCAGAGCCGTGAGCTGCGCCTTCGCCTCGTCGTCGAGCGCGGCGCCGGCATGCGTCATCTCGCGGTGGTGGCGCTCCACGAGATACCGCTGCTCAGGATCGAGGTCGAGCGCCTCGCGCTGCTCGTACACGTGGGCCACGCGCGCGTAGAGGGCCGCATCCAGCGTGATCGCATCCTGATGGGCAGCCATGAGCGGCGCGAGCTCCTCGTCGATCGCCTGGATCTCCGGCGTGGCATCGGCGGAGCTCACCGTGTAGAACGCGTGCGCCACCCGGTCGAGGAGCGCGCCGGACCTCTCCAGTGCCTCGAGCGTGTTCTCGAACGTCGGCATCGACCGCACGCGGGTGATGTTCGCGACCTCGGCGAGCTGCTCCGCGAACCCGGCGCGGAAGGCGGGGAGGTAGTGCTCCGGACGGATGGCCCGATAGTCCGGGAGCCCGAAGGGGAGGGTCGACGGCTGCAGCAGCGGGTTCGTGGCGTCGCTCATCCTCCGAGCCTAGCCACCGCCGTCCCCGGAACGTTCCGTGCTCAGACGGGTCATCACCTCTCGCAGGGCGTCGACGACGACACGGACCGAGCGGCGGCGCAGGTTCTCCGGGCGCGCGAGGACGTCGATCATGCGGTGCGTGCTCACGCCTCGGAGCGGGATGCGCACGATGGCACGATCGTCCACGCTGCGCGAGGTGAACCGGGGGAGCATCCCCACGACACCACCGGCCGCGACCACCGCCGACACCGCACCATAGTCGTTGATACGGTGCCGGACCTCGACCGGGCGGCGGGCGACGGCGGCGACGGCGCGGAGCACGTCGTCGGGGGAGTACCCCACACGGCTCGTCACCCACTGCTCGTCGGCGATCTCGTCCGGCGAGAGGGTGCGGCGACCGGCGAGAGGGTGCTCGGCGGAGACGGCGACGTCCAGAGGCTCGCGGACGAGACCCACGGCGCGGACACCCTCGGTCGGCCACGGCGCGGAGTGCTCCATCCGATGGGCGAGGACGAGGTCGTACCGCGCGGTGAGCCCGGGGAACTCGCTCTGCGCGACGTCCTCGTCCGTGAGACGCACGGTCGGGGCGTGCTCCTTGCCGGACAGCTCCCGCACGAGCGGGCCGAAGAGTGCCTGACCGACGCTGTGGAAGCCGCTGATGCTCACCTCTCCCGTCGCCGCGTCCTCGAAGTCGTCCAGGGCGTGGCGCGCCGCCGCCATCGCGTCGATGGCCTCGGCTCCGGCTGCTGCCAGGACCTCGCCGGCGGCGGTCAGCACGAGGGTACGGCCCTGGCGACGGGTGAGCGGGGCCGGGAAGGAGCGCTGCAGTGCGGCGAGCTGCTGCGAGACCGCGGAGGGGGTGACCCGCAGCGCCTCGGCGACGGCGGTCGCGCTTCCCAGCGCTCCGAGTTCGCGGAGGATCTGGAGCTGGTGGAGTTCCACGACGACAGTTTAGTTCCCTCTACAGGGCGGATGCAGAAGATGCCGATTGTTCTACAGCAACGGATGCGATGAGATCAGAGCATGAGAGCTCTGTTCAAGGAGGAACCCGGCGCCGGCCTCGCGCTCGTGGAGCGTCCCGACCCCGTCGCGGGTCCCGGCGAGGTCGTCATCCGTGTCCTCCGCACCGGCATCTGCGGAACCGATCTGCACATCCGGCGATGGGACGACTGGGCGGCCTCCGCGATCGCCGCGCCCCTCATCCCGGGACACGAGTTCTACGGGGAAGTCGTCGAGGTCGGGCCGCTCGTCCACGACATCGCGGTCGGCGACCGGGTGTCCGGCGAAGGACACATCGTCTGCGGCACCTGTCGGAACTGCCGCGCCGGACGGCGGCAGATGTGCATCCGCACGATCGGACTCGGGCTGCAGCGCGACGGCGCCTTCGCCGAGTACCTCTCGCTGCCGGCGACGAACGTGTGGGTCCACCACGCCGAGGTCACCCCGGAGCTCGGCGCGATCTTCGACCCGCTCGGCAACGCCGTGCACACCGCCCTCCGCTTCCCGCTCGTCGGTGAGGACGTGCTCGTCACCGGGTGCGGTCCGATCGGCCTGATGGCGATCGCCGTCGCCCGGCATGCGGGCGCCCGCTTCATCGTCGGGACCGACGTGAGCGCGCCGCGCCTGGAGATGGCGCGCGGGATGGGAGCCGACGAGGTCGTCGACGTCTCCCGCCAGGAGATCCGCGACGCGCAGCGGGCGCTCGGCATGCGCGAGGGCTTCGACATCGGCTTCGAGATGAGCGGCGCGGCGTCGGCGCTCCCGGCGATGATCGACAACATGAACCACGGCGGACGCATCGCCATGCTCGGGCTGCCGTCGACCGGGTTCGACATCGACTGGGGCAAGCTCGTCACGCACATGCTCACGATCACCGGGATCTACGGCCGGGAGATGTTCGAGACGTGGAACGCCATGGGCGCGATGCTCCAGACGAGTGCGACGTTGCGCGAAGCCATCGGCCGGGTGATCGCCGAGGTCGTACCGGCGCGCGACTGGGAGCGCGGATTCGCGGCGGCGGAGTCCGCCGGCACGGGCAAGATCATCCTCGACTGGACGGAGCTGTGATGTACGCGACCTTCAAGGACCATGTGGCGCAGGAGCTGGCGGGAATCGAGGAGGCGGGGCTCACCAAGCGCGAGCGCGGCATCCGCGGACCGCAGCGGGCGGAGATCACGGCCGACGGCGCCGAGGTGCTCAACTTCTGCGCCAACAACTACCTGGGGCTGGCCGACGACCCGCGAATCCTCGCTGCGGCCCGGACGGCCCTGGACGAGTGGGGGTACGGGCTCGCGAGCGTCCGCTTCATCTGCGGCACCCAGGAGCAGCACCTCGAACTGGAGCGTCGGCTCGCGGACTTCCTCGGCACCGATGACGCGATCCTCTACTCCTCCTGCTTCGACGCGAACGGCGGTGTCTTCGAGACGCTGTTCTCCGCCGAGGACGCGATCATCTCGGACGAGTTGAACCACGCGTCCATCATCGACGGGATCCGGCTGTCCAAGGCGCGCCGGCTCCGGTACCGCAATCGCGACATGGCGGATCTGGAGGAGCAGCTGCGGGCGGCCGCCGATGCCCGGTTCCGCGTGATCGTGACCGACGGTGTCTTCTCTATGGACGGCTACATCGCCCCGCTGGCCGAGATCTGCGACCTGGCGGAACGCTACGACGCGCTCGTCTTCGTGGACGATTCGCACGCGGTCGGCTTCGTCGGCGAGAACGGACGCGGGACGCCGGAGCTGTGCGGCGTCGCAGATCGCGTGGACATCTACACCGGCACGTTCGGCAAGGCGCTGGGCGGCGCCTCCGGCGGGTACGTCGCCTCGCACGCGGAGATCGTCGCGCTGCTGCGTCAGCGCTCCCGCCCGTACCTGTTTTCGAACACCCTCGCTCCGGCCATCGTGGCCGGCACGCTGACCGCGCTCGACCTGGTCGAGGGATCGGCCGACCTCCGGGCGCGGCTGCGCGACAACGCGGCCCTGTTCCGCGCCCGGATGGCGGAGGAGGGGTTCGACCTGCTTCCGGGGGAGCACCCGATCGTGCCCGTCATGTTCGGCGATGCCGGTCTCACAGCCCGAATCGCCACGGCGATGCAGGACCAGGGCGTGTACGTGACCGCGTTCAGTTTCCCGGTGGTGCCGCGGGGCAAGGCGCGGATCCGGGTGCAGCTCTCCGCCGCGCACACCCCCGACCAGGTGGAGCGGTGCGTGGCGGCCTTCGTCGCGGCCCGGGAGTCCGTGAGCTGACCGTATGCAAAGAAAGACTTGCAAAGCTTTGTTTGCAAGCGTAACTTTGCATTCATGACGAACGAGACGCAGGTACGGACGCTGGATGCGGGGGCGCTCAAGGCGCTCGCCCATCCGCTGCGGGTCAGGATCTTCGATCTGCTCGCCTCTCGTGGTCCTCAGACGGCCAGCTCTCTCGCGGCCCTCGTGGGGGAGACCTCGGGATCCACCAGCTACCACCTCCGCGCCCTCGCCGCCCACGACCTCATCCGCGAGGTGGAAGGCCGGGGCACGGCACGGGAGCGATGGTGGGAGCGTCCGAAGGGCCGGATCGACGTGCCGGGGCCGGACGAGCAGATGTCGCCGGCGAACCGCGCTGCGGCGCAGATCGTGACCTCGGAGTTCTTCCGACTCCGGCACGAAACGCTGATGCGGTACCTCAACCGCCCGGAGTCCGAGGTCCCCGAGGGCTGGCGCGACGTGGGCGTGACGATCACCACGCACCTGGACATGACCGCGGAGCAGGCGATGTCGCTGCGGGCCGAGCTGGAGGCGGTCGTGGAGAAGGCGATCGCGCAGTACCGCGGTCAGGAGGGGCCCGACGTGCGCCGCGTCTCCCTCCGCGCCGAGATCTTCGATCTGCCGACACCGGATGGTGCGGCCACGACCGAGGCAGCGGACAGGAAGAGCACGCCGAGGATGTCGATCGGCTTCTCCGCCTTCTTGCTGGGGAGCTTCAGCGCTACGAGGGCGATGAGGAACGCCGCGATGCCGACCGGGATGTTGATGTAGAACGCCCACTGCCAGGTCATGTGGTCGACGAAGAAGCCGCCGAGGAGCGGTCCGGCGACCGCGGAGAGGCCGAACACCGCACCGAGCGGGCCCATGTACTTGCCGCGCTCGTTGGCCGGCACGATGTCGGCGATGATCGCCTGCGAGAGGATCATGAGCCCGCCGCCGCCGAGACCCTGGAGGGCGCGGAAGACGACGAACATCCAGAAGTCCGACGCGAAAGCGCAGCCGACCGAGGCGAGCGTGAACAGGGCGATGGCGACGAGGAACAGCGACCGCCTGCCCAGCACGTCGCCGAACTTGCCGTAGATCGGCATGACGATGGTGGTGGCGAGCAGGTAGGCCGTGGTGATCCACACCTGATGGTCGACGCCGCCGAGCTGGCCGACGATGGTGGGCATCGCGGTCGACACGATCGTCTGGTCGAGGCTCGCGAGCAGCATGCCCGCGATCAGGGCGCTGAAGATGATCCAGATGCGGCGCTTCGTCAGGAGGAAGGGCGCATCCGCGGTGGCGGTGGCGGACATCAGTGGGCTTTCTGTGAAGGGGAGTAGAGGTCGCGCGCGAGGCGCAGCCGGCGGGTGATGAGGTCGGCGAACGGTTCGGTGGAGTGGTGGTGCAGCAGCTGCTCCATGCACAGGCGCACGAGCGCGCCGACGGAGTGGACGAGCACCTCCGCGCGCAGCTCCGCGTCCGGCTCCGCGCCGATGCGGCGGGCCACGAGGGCGATGTCGCGGCGCTCGTGCTTCTCCTGCTGCTCGAAGGCGGCCCGCAGCAGCCGCGGCTCCTGCTCGATGACGGCGAACAGCTCCGCGGCGTGCTCGATGGGATCGAAGAGGGCGAACCGCTCGATGGTGAGCTGCACGAAGTCGTCCAGGAGATCGCCCTCGCGGTCGAGGAAGGCCGCTTCGAGCTCCTCCTGGCGGGAGTCGATGACGGCGAAGCCGAAGACCGCGTTCTCCTTGCTCTCGAAGTAGTTGAAGAACGTGCGCCGCGAGACCCCGGCGTCGGCGCACAGCTCCTCGACGGTGAAGCCCGCGAAGCCCCGCTCGGTGGTCAAGCGGCGCGCGGCTTCGGTGAGCGCGCGCGTGGTCCGACGCTTGCGCTGCTCCCGGGTGGACTCTGCACTGTTCTCCATAAAGTGCAACTTTGCACTCTGAACCTTGGAGTGCACTGAGAGGTGCTGCCGAGAGGCGAGCCGAAATTCGTTCGGAGAAGTTTGTGACATTCTGTGCTCCCCGACCGTCTTAGTGGTGTCGTGAGAATACGGCCCGCGCGGGAACCGCGTGGTCACACGGATGAAGGAGCTCGAGATGGCGAACGTGACTGGGGGCACCCAGCCCAAGGCTCAGGTCGTTCCGGCGTCGCAGGGGGCGGCGGGGAAGACCACGATCGAGGATGCGGTGGTCGCGAAGATCGCCGGCATCGCGGCACGAGAGGTGGACGGGGTCTACGCGCTCGGCGGCGGCGCCGCACGCATGATGGGCGCCATCCGCGACGCCCTCAACACGACCGACCTCGCGCAGGGGATCAGCGTCGAGGTGGGCGAGACGCAGGTGGCCGTCGACGTGACGATCGTGGCGGAGTACCCGGTGTCCCTGCAGAAGGTGGCCGACCAGGTGCGGGCCGCGATCCACCGGGCCATGGTGGAGCTGGTGGGCATGGAGGTCGCCGAGGTGAACGTGACCGTCAACGACGTGCACATCCCCTCCGAGGACGACGACGAGGCTCCGGAGGCGCGAGTCCAGTGAACGCCTCGGTGATCGGCGGAGCTGCGGCGACGGTGCTCGCGCTGACCTGGATCGTCTGGGGGTTCTGGGCGTTCCTGCTCGTCACCCTCGCGATGCTCGTCGGTGCGGTCGTCGGCCGCATCGTCGACGGTCGCCTGGACGTGCGGGCGCTCGCCGACGTGGTGCGCGGGCGGCGATCGTCCTCATGAGCGTCGCAGTGACGGACGGGCCGACGACCGTGGCGGGGGCCACGGTCGTCGAGGCCCGGGCGCTGCATCGGCTCGCGCTGGGGATCGTCCGCGATGTCGCCGGAGTCGGCGCGGGAGACGCGAGCGTCGACCTCGCCGACAGCCGCGGCGACCTGCGGGTCTCCGTGGCGGTCCCGGTCGTCCTGGGGAGCCGCGGGGGCGGTCCCGTGGCGGTCCGCGCCGACGCCGTGCGCGACGCGGTCGTCCGCGGCATGCGCGAGCTGGCGGCCCGCCGCGTGGGAGCGGTGGACGTGCGTTTCACCGGAGTCCGGCGTGAGGACGAGAGGAGAGTGGCATGACGGCGAACACGACGACGTCGCGGCGACTGCTTCGTCGAGAGGCGAGGGCGACGCGCCGGGGCCCGGCGATCGCGCTCGCGGTCGTCCTCGCGGTGCTCCTCCTCGCTCTGCTGGGCGCGATGGTCGCCGGGACTCTCGACGCGGGGTTCCGCGCGCAGGTCACCGGATGGCTCACGCCCGTCACGGCTTCCGCCGCGGCGCCTGCGGTGATGATCGCCGCCGGGGCCGTGCTCGTGGTCGTGGCGCTGCTCCTCCTCGGACTCGCCGTGCTTCCCGGTCGGCGGGCCCGCCGCACGCGGCTCGCCGCACGGGCCGCGCTCGTGATCGACGACGGGGTCCTCGCCGACGCCATCGCCGACGGCACCGCGCGCCGGGTCGGCGTGCCACGCGGCCAGGTGCGCGTGACCGTGGGACGACGCACGGTGCTGATCCGGGTCACGCCCACGAGCGGGGTCCCGGTGGATGCGGCCGCCGCGGGAGACGCGGCCCTGCGCGTGCTGGACGAGACCGGATTCCGGCTCTCGCCGCGGGTGCAGGTGGCGCGGGAAGGAGTGATCGCATGACGTCGGCAGGGACCGTCGCGAACCGGATCGTCCTCCTCGGAGGAGCCGCGATGCTTCTGGGCGGGGGAGTCGTCCTCCTCGCTGCGGGACTGCGGGGCGCGGGGGCGCTTCCGGCCCCCGCCGAGGATGTGCTCGCCGAGGCCGACGGTGTCGTGGCGTGGTCGGGGGCCTGGGGCCTCGACATCCCCGGTGCGGGCTTCGTGCCGCTGTGGGCGCTCGCGGGGCTCGCCGCCGCGGTGCTGCTCGTCGTCCTCCTCCTCGCGTTCCTGCTCACCCGCAGGCCGCGGCGGGAGCGCACCCTTCTCCGGCTCGCCGGTGAGGGCGGCACGACCACCGTCGACCGGAGTGTGGCAGAGCAGCTGCTCGCAAGCCCCCTCGCCGATCGAGCGGACGTGCTGGCCGCCCGGGTGACGAGCCGGAAGGCCGGCCGCGAGATCGCTCTCGGCCTCGTGGTCACTCCACGCCCCGGCGCGGCCCTGGGGCAGGTGCTCGCCGCCGCCGATGCGGTCGTGCAGGAGTGGGACGCCGTCACCGGGACGCGGATGCCGGTCGTCGTGCACATCGCGGACCGCGGCTGGCGGGAGCTCTTCCGCTCCCGGCAGCGGATGCGCCGTTCGCTGGTGGCCGGACAGAGCACGGCGGCGCGTGAGCCGCACAGCACACAGACATCGACCCCGACCGTCGGGGTCGTGTGAGGAAAGGAGGCGCCATGAGCGCGGAGGACAAGATCAAGGCCGCAGCCGAGAAGGTCGCAGGCAAGGCCAAGGAGGTCGTCGGCGAGGTCACGAACAACGACAAGCTCGTCGCCGAGGGCAAGGCCGAGCAGGCCAAGGGCGATGTCAGGAACGCGGCCGAGGATGTCAAGGACACGTTCACCAAGTGACGGAAGGGGAGGAGGCGCCCGGAGGGGCGTCTCCTCCGCCCGCGCGCAGAGGGTCGATCCGATCCGATGCGGCGCGGGCTCCGAACGTCCGGGGAACCGTGAACGAGGGGTGGGGGAATGGCAGCCGATCACTGGGGTGAGGCGCTGGAGCAGGCCGGAGACCGTATCGTCGCCGGCCGCGCCATGGACGGCGACGTCGCCGCGTTCGCGGTGCTCGTGCGCAGGTACACGCCGATGATGAGGGCCTACACGCAGCGGATGCTCAACGCGTCGGCGGAGGTCGACGACATCGTGCAGGACGCGTTCGTGACGGCATGGCAGCGCTTCGGTGAGCTGGAGGACCCCGCGAAGGTCAAGAGCTGGCTCATGCGGATCGTGAGCCGCAAGGCGGTGGATCGGCTGCGCCGGACGCGTCCCGCGCTCGACGTGGACGAGATCGACCGACCGGCGCCGCCGCAGGCATCGCCCCATGCGGTCGTCGAGGCGAGAGCGGGCGTCGAGGCCCTCGGCGCGGCCCTGCGCGAACTCCCGGAGGCCCAGCGCGAATGCTGGGTGCTGCGGGAGCTGGCCGGCTACAGCTACGACGAGATCGCCGAGGAGCTCGGCATCCCCGTCAGCACGGTGCGCGGACTGCTGTCCCGCGCGCGACGGTTCCTGATCACACGGATGGAGGCGTGGCGATGACCGATCACCACGAGGACGACCAGCTGCGCCGCCTCGGCCTGGAGCCCGCCGACCTCGACGGGCACACGATCGAGGAGCTCAGCGACTACCTGGACGCCGGCCGCACCCCGCGGAATCCCGCCATCGAGGAGTCGCCGGGGTGCCAGCTCGCGCTCGATGCCCTGGAGAGGCTGCGCGGGCTGGGCAGCGCCCTGATGGATGAGGATGTCTCCTCCGCGCCTGCCGCGGACGAGAGCTGGGTGGAGAGGATCCTCAGCGGCATCGCGATGGACGCCCAGGCGGGGCGCCGCATTCCCTTCGCCTCCGATGATCCGGACGTGGAGCTGGCGATCACGGAAGGCGCCGTGCGCGGACTGGTCCGTGCCGCGGAGGAGGCCGTCCCCGGCGTGCTGGTCGGCCGGTGCCGGCTGGAGGGCGATGTCACAGAGCCCGGAGCGCCGGTGCGGGTGGCGATCGACGCGAGCGTGCGCCTCGGCGACCCTCTCCGTCGCGTCGCCGACCGGCTGCGCGCGGAGGTGGAGGCCCGGCTGCGTCGTCATACCGAGCTGCAGGTCGTGGCCATCGATGTCGCGATCACCGACGTCAGGGAGGGGGCATGATGACCGGCACCGAGCTGTCGAAGGAGGAGCGCGCCGGTCTCGCGCTCCGGATCGAGGCGGCGCTGCGCGCCTGCTCCGGGGTGCGCGGCGTATACCGATCGGGCTCCCTCGTCTCCAACCTCCTGCGTGCGGGTGCGTCGGCGTGGGGGAACGAGCGCGGAGTCGAACCGATCGTGTCCGTCGCCGCCGGAGCGGACGGCGTGGCGGTGGAGGCGGCGATCGGCGTCGACGGGCGGGTGCGCAGCGTCGCGACGCTACGGCATGCCCGTGACGCCGTGGACGCGGTGCTGCGGGCCGAAGGCCTGCGCCGCGGGAGCCTCACGCTCACCGTCGCCTACGTGCAGAGCGCCGTGGAGCCGGAGCCGGGGGAGCGCCGCCGTCCGTGACGGCGGCGCTCCACGGGTCACACCAGGGCGCGGAGGCCCTCGACGAGCGGGGTCGTCGGGCGGCCGACGAGGCGGCGGAGGGTGCCGTCGGTGTCCGCCAGGGCGCCGTCGCGGATGCCGGCGTCCAGGGCGACGACGAACCCGGCGGTGCCCTCGTCGAGGCCGGCGGCGCGGAGCGCGGCGAGCTGCTCGTCGGCGGAGAGCGGGACGAACACGACCTCGCGGCCCGTCACCTCGGTCATCGCGGCGGCGAGGTCGGCGTAGGTCCATGCGACGTCCCCGCCGAGCTCGTAGACCGCACCGAGGTGTCCGTCCTCGGTGGCGACGACGGCGGCGGCCTCGGCGTAGTCCTTCCGGCTGGCGGAGGCGACGCGGCCCTCTCCGGTGCCGGCGCTGAGAGTGCCGGTCTCCGCTGCACGAGCGAGGTCGGCGGCGTAGTTCTCGGTGTACCAGTTGTTGCGGAGGATCACCGCGGGAAGGCCGGCGGCCGCGATGAGCTCCTCGGTGGCCTTGTGCTCGGGAGCCAGGACGAGGGAGCTCGTGGTGGCCTTCGGAGCGCTCGTGTAGACGAACTTCGACACCCCGGCATCCTTCGCGGCCTCGATGACCGCCTGATGCTGCGCGACGCGCTGGCCCACCTCCGAGCCGGAGACGAGCACGACGGTGTCCACGCCGTCGAGCGCCGCCGCGACCGACGCCGGGTCGGTGTAGTCGAGACGGACGACGGGCACGCCGAGGTCGGCCCCCTTGGCGATGTCGCGCGCACCGGCGCGGATCGTCTGCGGGTCGACGCCGCGCGCGAGCAGGGCGGCGACGATGAGGCGGCCGAGGTGACCGGTCGAACCGGTGACGAGGATGGTCATGGGAGTCCTTTCGTTGCTGACTCCCCGGACAACCCCGGCAGCGGTGCTCGGCATTCCTTTCGGCGGGTACCCACTTTTCGGTAAGGTACCCACATGACGGTGAGTTTTGCGCAGATCCGCGATTCCCAGCCCGCTCTCTTCGATCAGGGATGCGGAACGCGGGTCATTCTCGACCACATCATGAGCAAATGGGGCGTGCTGGTGCTCTCCTGCCTCTCCGACGGCACGCGGCGCTGGGGCGAGCTGCGTCGGGAGGTGGACGGCATCAGCGAGAAAATGCTCGCGTCGACCTTGCGAACCCTCACCGACGACGGCCTGGTGCATCGGGAGTCGCTGCCGACGGTGCCGCCGCATGTCGAGTACAGCCTCACGCCTCTCGGGCGTGACCTGATGGAGCGGATGCTTCCGCTGATGGAGTGGGTCGCGGCGCACGCCGACGGAATGCTCGGTCGCGACTGACCCACGGAATCCTTCGCGTATCTGAACGCGACGCATGGATTCCGTTGCAGAAACAAAAGGATTGACGGGATACCGCGGCGAGCCGTACTGTTCAGGACATGGCAACGACGCCCATCCACCTCGAACGCCCCGACGGCAAGGGCCTGGCCGCAGGCACCCTCGGCCTGTGGGGCTCCACCGTCATCGGGCTCGCCTCCACGGCCCCCGTCTACTCGCTCGTCGCGACGCTCGGCTTCGTCGTGCTCGCCGTCGGCGCGCAGGCGCCGATCGCCTTCATCATCGCCTTCGTGCCGATGCTGCTGATCGCCTTCGCCTATCGCGAGCTCAACAACGCCGTCCCCGACTGCGGCACCACCTTCACCTGGGGCACCAAGGCCTTCGGGCCGTGGGTGGGCTGGATGGGCGGCTGGGGCGTCGCGGTCGCCGGCATGGTCGTGCTCGCGAACCTCGCGCAGATCGCCTCCGTGTACTTCTGGTCGCTGATCGGGCAGGACCTCGAGAACAACGACTGGCGCGTCGTCGTGGTGGCCGTGCTGTTCATCGCGGCCATGACCTGGGTGAGCTGGCGCGGGGTCGAGATCGGCGAGCGCATCCAGAACGTGCTCCTCGCGATCCAGTACCTCGCGCTGGCGATCTTCATCGTGGCCGCCCTCTGGCAGTTCTTCACGGGCGACGCCCCCGACGCCACCCCGTTCTCGTGGGAGTGGCTGAACCCCTTCGGCTTCACCGACTGGTCGGGCTTCACCGAGGCGATCCTTCTTGCGCTCTTCATCTACTGGGGATGGGACACCTGCCTCGCCCTCAACGAGGAGACGAAGGACCCGAAGCGCATCCCCGGCCGCGCCGCGGTGCTCACCTGCGTCATCCTCCTGGTGACGTACGTCGCGGTGACGATCGCCGCGATGATGTACGCCGGACTCGGCGAGGACGGCACGGGACTCGGCAACGAGGCCAACGCCGACGACTTCTTCCTGGCCATCAAGGACGGGCTGCTCGGACCGTTCGGCTGGGTGCTCGTGGTCGCGGTCATCATCTCGGCGATCTCGTCCACCCAGACGACCATCCTCCCGACCGCCCGCGGCACGCTCGCGATGGGCGTGTACCGGGCGCTCCCGGCGAAGTTCAAGGACGTGCACCCGGTCTACAAGACGCCGTCGTTCTCGACCATCGTCATGGGCGTGGTGGCTTCCCTCTACTACGTCGGCATGACCCTCATCAGCGACAACATCCTGCAGGACTCGATCCTCTCGCTGGGCCTCGCGATCGCGTTCTACTACGCCATCACCGGTTTCGCCTGCGTCTGGTACTTCCGTGCCGACCTGCGCCGCTCGACCCGCGACCTGTTCTTCAAGGGCATCTTCCCGCTGCTCGGAGCGCTGCTGCTGACCGGCGCGTTCGTGCAGTCGGCGATCGACATGTGGGATGTCGACTACGGCTACACCGTGCTCTTCGGCATCGGCGGCACGTTCGTGATCGGCATCGGGTCGCTGGCGATCGGCCTCGTCCTGATGTTCCTCTGGTACCTCTTCCCGCGGTCGAAGCGGTTCTTCCGGGGCGAGAGCCTGAACCGGGAGACCGAGGTGATGGTGCCGGAGGAGCCGGGCGCGATGATCCGCTCGGTCGACGGCGGCATCTGAGGCGCAGGGTGCTCGCGCGGCTGTCCTAGGCTGGCCTCGTGCGCATCCGGCTCGACATCGCCTACGACGGCACCCATTTCCGCGGGTGGGCCACGCAGCCCACGCTCCGCACGGTCCAGGGGACGCTGGAGGCGGCGCTCGCCCGGATCGTCGGCTCCGACGTGCGGTTCGTCGTCGCCGGACGGACGGACGCCGGCGTGCATGCGAGCGGACAGGTCGCGCACGTGGATCTCGACGAGGCGCAGTGGGCCCGGATCCAGGCACGACACGGCCGCGCCGCCGAGGATCCCGCGGGCAGCATCGCGGCGCGCATGCGCGGGGTGCTCGGCGCCTACCCCGACGTGTCGGTCGTGCGCTCCTCCCTCGCCCCCGAGGGCTTCGACGCGCGCTTCTCCGCGGTCTGGCGACGCTATCGGTACCGGCTCGCCGACGACCTCGCCGGCTATGACCCGCTACGGCGTCTCGACACCACGACGATCCGCGGTCGGCTGGACGCCGAGGCCATGGACGCCGCCGCCCGGACCCTCATCGGTCTGCACGACTTCGCCGCCTACTGCAAGCCGCGCGAGGAGGCCACGACCATCCGCACGCTGCTCGACTACCGGTGGCAGCGGGACGCGGACGGGGTGCTCGTCGCGGAGGTGAAGGCCGACGCGTTCTGCCACAGCATGGTGCGGGCCCTCGTCGGCGCCTGCGCGGCGGTGGGGGAGGGGCGCCTCGACGTGGGCGACCTCGTCGTGCTCCGCGATGCCCTCACGCGGACCAGCGAGTTCAAGGTGCTCGCCGCCCGCGGGCTCACGCTCACCGAGGTCGGATACCCCGCCGACGACCTCCTCGCCGCGCGGGCAGCCCAGACCCGCGCCCGCCGGGACCACGAGACCGACTGATCGTCCGGATCCGGAGCCGGGGCACAGATGGGGCGGGTAGCGTGGGGACGATCATGAAGGTCATCTCCTACAACCTGCGCAAGCACCGGGCCGCCGGCGAGCTCGCGGCGCTCGTCGATGAGCATGATCCCGACATCCTCTGCCTGCAGGAGTGCGACGTCCCGGAGCTGCCGGACCGGATCGGCGGTCTCGTGCTGGCGGATGCGACGCAGGGCAACCGCCTCGGTCTCGCGCTCTTCTATCGCGAGAGCACCTACCGCCTGCAGGGCATCCGCACGCTGGGCCTGAAGAAGTCGCTGCACGATCGCATCGCGAAGCCGGCGCACGAGCGCGTGCTCGGCGCGCGCCTGCGCGACATCGACGACGGCGGCGAGTTCATCGTCGCGTCCTTCCACGCCGCGCCCCTGACGGCGTTGAACTCGCTGCGGCGGCATCAGATCCGTGCGGCGCTCGCCGAGCTCGCGACGCTGGGCGAGGGGCTGCCGCAGCTCATGGTGGGGGATTACAACTACCCCGTGTTCAAGGAGAACCTCGGGCAGGCCGTGCGCGACCAGGGCTACGCGCTCTCCCTCAGCGACGACCACACCTACACGCGCTACCGCGTCTTCCGCGGGCACTACGACTTCGCGACGTCGTCCGGCTTCGAGATCGAGCGCATCACCACGCTGCCGCAGCGTTCCAGCGACCACCGCCCGATCCTCGTGACGGTCCGCCCGGACTGAGTCGGGGCGCCGGCGGGTTTGGGAATGCCGTTCCGGTGGCGTATGCTGACTCTTTGGTGCCCTTCCCTGTCCTGCGGGGAAGACGCACATCCGAACGTGAGCCCTCCACTGGCGTGTTCCTCCCCGTAGGGAAGAACCACCCCGGAGTGGGATTCACGAACACCTCCGTTCGACAAGAAAGCAGCACTATCGTGACGCGCACTTACACCCCCAAGGCTGGCGAAGTCCAGCGCGACTGGGTCGTCATCGACGCCACCGACGTCGTTCTCGGCCGTCTGGCTTCGCACGCGGCGACGCTCCTGCGTGGCAAGCACAAGCCGACCTTCGCCAACCACATCGACTCGGGTGACTTCGTCATCATCGTGAACGCCGACAAGGTCGCGCTCACCGGTCAGAAGCTCCAGAAGAAGATGGCGTACCGCCACTCCGGCTACCCGGGTGGCCTCAAGGCCGTCAGCTACGCCGAGCTCCTCGAGAAGAACCCGGTCCGCGCCGTGGAGAAGGCCATCCGTGGCATGCTCCCGAAGAACAGCCTGGGCCGCCAGCAGCTGTCGAAGCTGAAGGTGTACGCCGGTGCCGAGCACCCGCACGCCGCGCAGCAGCCCCAGCCGTACACCCTCGACCAGGTCGCCCAGTAAGCGCCGTACAGACTAAGGACATACTCGTGGCTGACATCCAGGACTCCACCGAAAACCTCCAGAACTTCTCGACGTCGACCCCGGAGACCGACGCGGTCGAGGCGGCTCCCCGCCCCGTGCTGAGCGTCCCCGGCGCCGCTGTCGGCCGTCGCAAGCAGGCCATCGCCCGCGTGCGTCTGGTTCCCGGCTCGGGCACCATCACGGTCAACGGCCGCACGCTCGAGGACTACTTCCCGAACAAGCTGCACCAGCAGCTCATCAACGACCCGTTCACCGCGCTGAACCTCGCCGGTGCCTACGACGTGATCGCCCGCATCTCGGGTGGTGGCGACTCCGGCCAGGCCGGCGCCCTGCGTCTCGGCATCGCCCGTGCCCTCAACGGCATCGACGCGGAGAACAACCGTCCGACCCTGAAGAAGGCCGGCTTCCTCTCGCGCGACGCTCGCGTCAAGGAGCGCAAGAAGGCCGGACTCAAGAAGGCCCGTAAGGCGCCTCAGTACTCGAAGCGTTAAGGTCCACTGCTCCGATGCCGATCTTTGGCACGGACGGCGTGCGAGGACTCGCCAATGGCATCCTCACCGCCGACCTGGCGCTCACCCTGGCCCAGGCGACTGCTGTCGTCCTGGGCCAGGGCCGTACTGCGGAGGCTCGCAAGGCCGAAGGCAAGCGACTCACCGCCGTCGTCGCCCGTGACCCTCGGGTCTCGGGGCACTTCCTGACCGCCGCCGTCTCCGCGGGACTCGCCTCCTCCGGCGTCGACGTCCTCGAGGCCGGGGTCATCCCCACGCCGGCGCTGGCATTCCTCGTCGCGGATCGCGACGCCGACTTCGGCGTGATGATCTCCGCGTCGCACAACGCGGCGCCCGACAACGGGATCAAGATCTTCGCCCGCGGCGGACGCAAGCTCCCTGACATCGTGGAGCAGCGCATCGAGGAGGCCATGCACGGCGAGATGCTGCGCCCGACCGGTGCCGGCGTCGGCCGCATCGACCGGTTCTCGGACGCCGAGGACCGCTACGTGGTGCACCTGCTCGCGTCGCTGCCGCACCGTCTCGAGGGCATCCACGTCGTGCTCGACTGCGCCCACGGCGCCGCCTCCGGTGTCTCGCCGGAGACGTTCCGCGATGCCGGCGCCGAGGTCACGGTGATCGGTGCCGACCCCGACGGCTGGAACATCAACGACGGCGTCGGTTCGACCCACCTCGACAACCTCGCCGAAGCCGTCGTCCGGCTCGGCGCCGACGTCGGCATCGCGCACGACGGCGACGCGGATCGCTGCCTCGCGGTCGACGCACAGGGCAACGTCGTGGACGGCGACCAGATCATGGCCATCCTCGCCGTGTCGATGAAGGAGCGCGGTCGTCTCACCGACGACACCCTCGTGGCCACGGTCATGAGCAACCTCGGCCTGCACGTCGCGATGCGCGAGCACGGGATCACGGTGCGTCAGACGGCCGTCGGCGACCGCTACGTGCTCGAGGACATGAACGCCGGCGGCTACGCCCTCGGCGGCGAGCAGTCCGGCCACGTCATCATGAGCGAGTACGCCACCACGGGTGACGGCCTGCTCACCGGTCTGCATCTGGTGGCCGAGATGGCGCGGCAGGGCAAGTCCCTCGCCGAGCTCGCGTCCGTCATGACCGTGTACCCGCAGCTGCTGATCAACGTCCGCGACGTCGACAAGGATCGCGTCGCCGATGACGAGGTCGTGCAGCAGGCGGTGCGCGACGTCGAGGCCGAGCTGGGCGATACCGGGCGTGTGCTGCTGCGCAAGTCCGGCACCGAGCCGCTGGTGCGCGTCATGGTCGAGGCGGCCGACTCCGAGTCGGCACGGGCTCACGCCGAACGACTGGCTGCCGTGGTGCAGGAGCGCCTCGCCCTCTGACGGGGGCGGGGGCTCGCTGCCTCACCCTGCCGGCGAGGTCGGCTGCACGGCTCTCGGGCGCGGCCGCAGGCCCACGGCCACCCGGACGAGCAGGCATCCGACGATGGTGCCCAGGGTGTTCGCGATCACGTCCGACAGCGTCGGGTAGCGGCTGGGCAGCAGCGTCTGCACGAGCTCGATCGTGGCGCTCGCGGCGTAGCCCGTCAGGATCACGAGCCAGGGGCTCCAGCGCGGCCATCCCGCGGCCAGGAGAAGCCCGAACGGGACGAACAGGGCGATGTTCGCGAGGAACTCGAACACGGTGTAGCTCGTCGAGAGCGAGATCCCGAGATGGGCGGAGGCGTACTCCGCGAGACGGAACGCGATACCCGTCACCCGCGAGGCGACCGTGGCCGGCAGCCAGACGATCATCGCGACGGCGACGACGTACGGGACGAGCAGCACGCGCGCCGCGATGGCGGTCTTCGACAGGCGGGAGGGCATGGCGCGAGCCTAGGGGGCGAACCTGGGGATCCGTCCGGCGGCGGGGGTCACCCGGGCGGGCCCTGCTGCTCGATGTACCGCAGCAGCACGCCTTCCCGCAGTGCCCAGGGCGACACCTCCAGCTCCTCCACGTCGAGCGCCGTCATCGCCGCATGCAACGACACCGCCGCCGCGACGATCTGGAAGGTGCGGTCGGGAGTGATGCCGGGGAGCTCCTGCCGTGCCGATGCGGGCAGACGCGCCAACCGCGGGATCCACGATCCGAGGGCCGCACGCGGCAGCAGCATCCGCTCGCTCCCCGACCAGCCGGGGACGGGGTAGCCGACCAGACGCGCGAGGGAGCGGATGGCCTTGGACGATCCGACGACGTGGTCGGGACGGGCGAGCGCCGTGAACGCGGGGACGACGGAGGCGAGCGTCGTCGTCGCATGCGCGCGGAGCCGGTCCACGTCGTCCTCGCCGGGCGGGTCCTGCGGGAGGAAGCGCACCGTCATGCGTCCCGCGCCCAACGGCACGGAGGCGGCGATCTCCGGGAGCTCCTCGGCCCCCGCGGCGATCTCCAGCGAACCGCCGCCGATGTCGAGGAGCAGCAGTCGGCCGGCGGACCAGCCGAACCAGCGTCGCACGGCGAGGAAGGTGAGCGCGGCCTCGGTCTCGCCGTCGAGCACCTGCAGCGGCTGGCCGAGCGCGGCCTCGATGCGGGCGATCACGGCAGCCCCGTTGCGGGCGTCGCGCACGGCGCTCGTGGCGGTGGCGAGGAGAGCGTCGACGCCCTCGGTCTCGGCGACCCGACGCGCCTGGGCGACGGCCGCCTCCAAAGCCCGCACGCCCTCCTCGGCGATCGCGCCGTCCGGTGTGAGGTAGCGCATGAGGCGCAGCACGGTGCGGTCGCTCGTCGTCGCGAGCGGTCGTCCGCCGGGACGCACGTCGGCCGCGAGCATGTGGACGGTGTTCGATCCGATGTCGATGACTCCGAGGCGCACGGGATGAGGATACTCGCGCGCGGTTACGATGGACGACGTGACCACCGTCGACCCCACGCTGCCGCTGTCGCCGTACCGGGAGATCGGGCGCGCGGAGTGGGCGCGTCTCGCCGCGGGACTCGACCAGCCGCTCACCGAGACCGAGGTCGTCGAACTCCGAGGCATCGGCGACCGGCTCGACCTCACCGAGGTGCGCGAGGTCTACCTCCCGTTGAGCCGGCTGCTGAGTCTGTACGCGAGCGCGACCAAGCAGCTCGGCGCCGCGACCTCGACGTTCCTGCAGGAGGACGACACCACGACGCCGTTCGTCGTCGGTGTCGCCGGCTCCGTCGCGGTGGGCAAATCGACGATCGCCCGGCTCCTCCGCGAACTCATGAGCCGCTGGCCGGGGACGCCGCGGGTGGAGCTGGTCACGACGGACGGCTTCCTCTACCCGAACGCCGAGCTGGAGCGCCGCGGCCTCATGGACCGCAAGGGCTTCCCCGAGTCGTACGACCGCCGGGCGCTGATCCAGTTCCTCACGGAGGTCAAGAGCGGGGCTCCCGAGGTGCGCGCGCCGTTCTACTCCCACATGCGCTACGACATCGTCCCGGACGCCCACGTGGTGGTGCGCCGGCCGGACGTCGTGATCGTCGAGGGGCTGAACGTCCTGCAGCCCCCGCCGGCGCCGAACGACGTGGCCGTGAGCGACCTCTTCGACTTCTCGATCTTCGTGGACGCCGACACGGCACACATCGAGAAGTGGTACGTCGACCGGTTCCTCGCCCTGCGGCAGGGTGCCTTCAGCAACCCGAACTCGTACTTCAACGTGTTCGCGCACCTCACCGACGAGGAGGCGATCACCACTGCATTGGGATACTGGAACGAGATCAACATGCCCAACCTCGTCGAGAACGTGATGCCGACTCGGCATCGGGCACGGCTCGTCCTGCGGAAGGGCGCGGATCACGACGTGGAGAGCGTGCTCCTGCGCAAGCTGTGAGCGCTCGCGGCGGAGGCCGATTGTTCGGACGGTTCGCAAAAAATGCCGCTTACCCTTATCCGCATGTGTGGAATCGTCGGATACGTGGGCCCGCGGCCCAGCCAGGACATCCTTCTCGCCGGCCTCGCCCGGCTCGAGTACCGCGGCTATGACTCCGCGGGCATCGCCGTGATCGACGGCGAGGGGACGCTGGGCATGCGCAAGAAGGCGGGCAAGCTCGCCATGCTGCGCGACTCGCTCGGCGACGCCCCCCTCGCCGACGGCACGACCGGCATCGGCCACACCCGCTGGGCGACGCACGGCGGCCCGACCGACGTCAACGCGCACCCGCACCTCGCCGACGACGACAAGCTCGCGGTGATCCACAACGGCATCATCGAGAACTTCGCGGCCCTGCGCGACGAGCTCCTGGCCGACGGCGTCGCCTTCCGCAGCGAGACCGACACCGAGGTGGCCGCCGCCCTCCTGGGCCGCGAGTACGCGGGCAACGGCGGCGATCTCGCCCTCGCCTTCCGCACGGTGGTGAACCGCCTCGAGGGGGCCTTCACGCTCCTGGCCATGCACCAGGACCACCCGGGGCTCGTCGTCGGCGCCCGCCGCAACTCGCCGCTCGTGATCGGTCTGGGCGAGGGGGAGAACTTCCTCGGCTCCGACGTCGCCGCCTTCGTCGAGCACACCCGCAAGGCACTGGCGATCGGTCAGGACCAGATCGTCTCGATCACCCCGGACGCGGTGACCGTGACCGACTTCGCCGGGACGCCCGTCACCGCCGAGCCCTTCGACGTCTCCTGGGACGCCGCCGCCGCCGAGAAGGGCGGATGGTCGAGCTTCATGGCCAAGGAGGTCGCGGAGCAGCCCGAGGCGGTCGCGAACACCATCCGCGGACGCATCCGCGACGGTCAGGTCGTGATCCCGGAGCTGGACGGCCTCGACGAGCTCTTCGTCGGCATCAACCGCGTCATCATCACGGCGTGCGGCACGGCCTCCTATGCCGCGCTCGTCGGCAAGTACGCGATCGAGCAATGGGCCCGCGTGGCCGTCGACGTCGAGCTCGCCCACGAGTTCCGCTACCGCGACCCGGTCATCGGCGCGGACACCCTCGTGGTCTCGATCAGCCAGTCCGGCGAGACCATGGACACCCTCATGGCCGTGAAGTACGCCCGGGAGCGCGGTGCCCGCACGCTGTCGGTCTGCAACACGCAGGGCGCGACCATCCCGCGCGAGTCCGACGCCGTCGTGTACACCCATGCCGGCCCGGAGGTCGCCGTGGCCTCGACCAAGGCGTTCTCCGCCCAGATCACGGCCCTGCTGCTGCTCGGCCTGCACATGGGCCGCGTCCGCGGTGTCGTCGCCGACGCCTCCACGGACGTCGAGGAGCTCGCCGCGCTGCCGGAGAAGGTCGCGAAGGTGCTGGAGAGCGAGCACGAGCACGTCTCGCAGCTCGCCGGCTGGATGGCCGACACCCGCTCGGTGCTCTTCCTCGGTCGCCACGTCGGCTATCCGATCGCGCTCGAGGGTGCGCTCAAGCTCAAGGAGATCTCCTACATCCACGCGGAGGGCTTCGCCGCCGGCGAGCTCAAGCACGGTCCGATCGCCCTGATCGAGCCGGGACAGCCGGTGTTCGTGCTCGTGCCGTCGCCGCGGCACTCCGCGCTCGTGCACTCCAAGGTCGTCTCCAACATCCAGGAGATCCGCGCCCGTGGTGCCCGCGTCATCGTCGTGGCGGAGGAGGGCGACGCCGCCGTGCTGCCCTTCGCGGACGAGGTCATCCACATCCCGCTCGCCGGACCCATGTTCGAGCCGCTGCTCGCCGTGGTGCCGCTGCAGATCTTCGCGATGGCGCTGGCCACCGCGAAGGGCCTCGACGTGGACCAGCCGCGCAACCTCGCGAAGTCCGTCACGGTGGAGTGACCGCCGACCCACCCCCTTGTGTTCTCCCACCCCTCTGCGTGCGCACGCAGAGGGGTGGGGTGTACGGAGAGGGGTGGGTGGGCAAGCCCGAGTAGGCTGAACGCGTGATCATCGGCACCGGCATCGACCTCGTGGACATCCCGAGGTTCGAGCGCACGATGACCCGCACCCCTCGCCTGCGCGAGCGGCTGTTCGCTCCGTCCGAACGGGAGCTCCGGCTGCCCTCTCTGGCCGCGCGATATGCCGCGAAGGAAGCGCTGATCAAGGCGCTCGGCGGCTCCGACGGCGTGCACTGGACCGAGATCGAGATCGCCTCGGAGGCCTCCGGAAAGCCGCACTTCGTGCTGTCCGGATCCACCGCCGCGGTCGTCGAGGAGCGCGGCATCCGCACGCTGCATCTCACCCTCACCCACGATGCCGGCCTCGCCGCCGCGTTCGTCGTCGCCGAAGGAGCCCCGCTGTGACCGTCCCGTTCCGCGAGGCCACGATCGACCTCGATGCGATCGCCGACAACGTGCGACACTTCCGCAGGCTCACCGGAGTCGAGGTGCTCGTCGTCGTCAAGGCCAACGCCTACGGGCACGGCGCCGCCGCGACCGCCGTGGCCGCGCTCTCCGCCGGTGCGACGCGGCTCGGCGTGGCCGAGATCCCGGAGGCGCTGGAACTGCGGCGTCAGGGCGTGCACGCGCCTGTGGTGGCCTGGCTGCACGCCCCAGGGGAGCGGTTCCTGGAGGCGGCTGCGGAAGGGGTCGAGGTCGGCATCTCGTCGTACGACCAGCTGCAGGCGGCCGCCGCCGCCGCGTCCGCGGACCGCCCGGTCGCCGTGCACCTGAAGCTCGAGACCGGGCTGTCGCGCAACGGCATCGCTCCCGACGACTGGGGGACGGTGCTCGCCGAGGCCGCCCGGCTGGAGCGCATCGGCCGCCTGCGCATCGTGGGCCTCTTCTCGCACCTCTCCAACGCCTCGCCTGCCGACGACCGCGCCGCGCTCGCCCGGTTCGAGGAGGGTGTGGCGCAGGCCGCGGCGCTCGGAGTGCGCCCGGAGATC
Organism: Microbacterium sp. ER1; assembly: GCF_023383675.1. Taxonomy (NCBI): domain Bacteria; kingdom Bacillati; phylum Actinomycetota; class Actinomycetes; order Micrococcales; family Microbacteriaceae; genus Microbacterium; species Microbacterium sp. ER1. The sequence goes on along the minus strand of NZ_QCXO01000127.1, from coordinate 20,075 downwards.
CGCCACATCGCCGCCACGGCCGCCGCGATCGACCTGCCGGAGACACGGCTGGACGCCGTCCGCATCGGCATCGGCACGTACGGCCTCTCGCCCTTCGATGACCGCTCCTCCGCGGAACTGGGTCTGCGCCCGGCCATGACCCTGCGCGGGGCGGTGGCGGCCGTCCGTCGTGTTCCCGCCGGCACCGGGGTCTCCTACGACTACGTGCACCGCACCGACCGCGAGACCACCCTGGCGCTCGTGCCCCTCGGTTATGCCGACGGCGTGCCCCGCAGCGCCTCCGGACGCCTGCCCGTGTCGATCGGAGGGCGCCGCTACACGAACGTCGGACGGATCGCGATGGATCAGTTCGTCGTGGACGTCGGGGATGCGCCGGTGGGTGTCGGTGACGAGGTCACCCTGTTCGGGGATCCGACCCTCGGCGTGCCGTCGGCCACGGATTGGGCGGAGGCCGCCGGCACGATCGGCTACGAGATCGTCACCCGCATCGGTCACCGGGTGCCGCGGAGGACGACGTGAGCCTGGACCCCGCGTTCCTCGGACGCCGCCGGATCTCCACCTCCGAGGAGATGGAGCAGCTCGGCCTGCGCATCGGCGAGCAGCTCGAGCCGGGCGACCTCCTGATCCTCACCGGGCCGCTGGGGGCGGGCAAGACCACGTTCACCCGCGGCCTGGCCGAGGGCCTCGGGGTGCGCGGTCCCGTGCAGAGCCCCACGTTCGTGATCGCCCGCACGCATCCGTCGCTCGTCGGCCGCGCGCCGCTCGTGCACGTCGACGCCTATCGCCTCGGCTCCGCGGCGGAACTCGACGACCTCGACCTCGACCTGGAGCGATCGGTCGTGGTCGTGGAATGGGGCCGCGGTATGGCGGAGGAGCTCGCCGACGCCTGGTGGGACATCGAGATCGAACGCCCCGTCGGTGCCGGCGAGGACGACGCCCTCGACCCGTCGGAACTCGACGCCGACGCACCTCGCGTCGTCACGATCACCCGTGAGGAGCGCGCGTGACGGCGGGGGAGCCGCTGGTCGCGGTCATCATCGAGGACGACCCCGGGGTCCGGTCGCTGCTGGACGAGGTGTTCCTCGCCGCGGGGTTCCGCACCGTGCTGGCCGGCTCCGGGCCGGAGGGGCTCGCGGCGGTCGCGGCGCACCGTCCGATCATCACCACGCTCGACATCAACCTCCCCGGCATCGACGGCTTCGAGGTCGCGCGGCGCATCCGACAGGTCAGCGACACCTTCATCATCATGCTGTCCGCCCTGGCCGACGAGTCGGACGTGGTGCTCGGCCTCACCTCCGGTGCCGACGAGTACCTGGTGAAGCCCTTCCGGCCGCGCGAGCTGCGTGCCCGGATCGAGGCGCTCCTCCGGCGCACCCGCACCCCGGCGACGGACCCGCTCCCTCTCGCCGCCGCGCAGGTCCCGGCGGCTCCGACCCCCGTGCCCGCGGCCTCACCCGCCCCGAGTGCTGCGCTCCCGGCCGGTGCCGCCGCCGATGCCACCGTGGCCACGTGGCGAGGGCTCGTGCACCGCGACCTCAGTCTCGACCTCGACACGCGCCTCGTGCTCGTCGCCCAGCGCCCCGTCGAACTCACCCCCACCGAGTTCGACCTGCTCGCGGCGCTCCTCGAGGCCGGCCGCCGGGTCTGCAGCAAAGCCGACCTCGCGCTCGGACTGCGCGGAGCCTCCGGCGACGCCTTCGATCGGGTGAGCGAACCCGACAAGCGGGCGATCGAGACGCACATGGCCAATCTGCGTCGGAAGCTCGGCGACAGTCCCACCGCCCCTCGCTACATCGAGACGGTGCGTGGCGTCGGATACCGCCTCACGTCCGACGATCGGCGCCCCTGACGGGAGGGGTCGAGGCCGCGGCTCCCCCACCGCGGCCCCGGATGCCTGCGAATCCCCACTCGCGCGGCCCCAGCTTCTGCGAAATCCCCAGTCGCAGCGTCGGCTCCCACTCAGAATCGTAGGGCGCGAACGCCTCCTGAAGAGCGAGATGTGACGATCTTTGAGTAATCTTGCGTGAATGCTGAGGATCGACCGGGAGGCGGACCTTGATGATCCGCACGGTCTCGATCTGGCGGTGGCAGCTGGTGTTCACCGCGAGCATCGTCGCCATCGTGGTGATGGTCGCGGGCTTCAAGCCGCAGACCCTCGCGATCCCGCTGTTCATCGGGGGGATCGGCCTCATCGTCGTCACCACCCTGGTGGCGCTCATGGTCCCGTGGCGACGTCTGCCGCGCGCGGCGGTGACGGTCCTCCCGCTGCTCGACGTGCTCGGGGTCGGACTGACGACGAACGTGCCGGATCTCCGGCTCGGCTTCCTCTGGGTCTTCCCCGTGGTCTGGCTGGCGACCTACTTCTCGATGCCCTGGGTGTTCGTCGGCATCGCGCTCAGCGGCGGCTGCCTGGTGTTCTTCTCGGACCGCTCCGGCCCGCCGGAGGACGTGCTGCTGCGCGTGCTCACGGTCGTCATCACCCTGAGCTTCCTCGGCGTGACGGTCCGCATCGGCGCCCAGCGCTCCGGCGCGGCACGGCGGCTCCTGCAGCGCCGCTCCGAGCAGGTGAACCGGGCGGCGGAGCGGGCCGAGACGAACCAGGAGCGCGTCACGCAGGTCATCGACGCGCTGCGCATCGCGCTGGTCGTGGTCACCTCCGCGGGCCGCATCCTGCAGATGAACGACGCCTACCGCACCCTCTACGGCCGTGACCGCTTCGGCGCGGCGCTCCCGTCGGCGTCCGTCGAGTACGACGCCCGGCGCGGGACGGCTCTGACCCCGGAGCGCACGACGCTGGCGCGGGCGGCCGCGGGGGAGTCGATGCGGGAGGAGCGGGTGTGGCTGTACGACGGGGCAGGGCAGTGGCACGCCCTGGCCGTGACCACGCAGCCCATCGCCGGAGCCCGGGAGGGGGAGCGCATCACCCTCGTCGTCATCGACGACGTCACCGCGCTCCTGGAGGCCGCCGAGGAGCGGCGGGCGCTGACCGCCGTGATCTCCCACGAGCTGCGCAACCCGCTGACCGCGATCATCGGCCACGTCGAGCTCCTGCGCGAGCGCGACGACCTCCCCGGCCGCGTGCCCGCGCAGATCGAGGTTATCGCGGACGCGGGGGAGCGGCTGCAGGATCTCGTCACGAGCATGCAGGCCCAGACGGGGCGGGTCTCGCACGACCCCTTCGAGCCGGTGGACCTGCGCGTGGTCGTCGAGGAGTCGGCCGCGTCGTTCGCACCCCTGATGGGGGCCGCGCGGCAGGAACTCGTCCTCCACGGGGCCGAGCGGATGGTGATCACGGGCGACGCGTTCCGGCTGCGTCAGGTGCTGGACAACCTCCTGGGCAACGCCGTGAAGTACACGCCGGGGGGCGGGCGGATCACGGTGCGGCTGGCGGAGTCGGACGGACACGCCGAGGTCACCGTGGCGGACACCGGGATCGGCATCGCCGAGGAGGAGCTGCCGCGGCTGTTCGAGCCCTACTTCCGCGCGGACAGCGCCGTGCGCGGCGGCATCGCCGGCACCGGTCTCGGCATGGGCATCGCGCGGGACATCGTGGTCGCGCACGGCGGCGCCATCCTCGTGGCGAGCGAGGTGGACGTCGGGACCACCGTCACCGTCCGCTTCCCCCGACGAATGAGAGAGGACCCCGTATGACGCCGCTCGTGCCCGTCAGCGTCGACGTCACCACGAGCATGGTGGCCGTGGTGACCGTGCTCACCGCGATCGTCGTCGGTCTCGCCACCCTGGCGCGGCCGAGCAGGGCGACCATCGTCTGGGGCGTCGCCTTCGGCATCGGGATGCTCGGCGCCTACCTCTGGTTGGCCGGTCACCACACCGGCAGCCCCGTGCTCCGCGCGGCCGCCTCCGCGATCGTCGTCTCCTTCGTGCCGCTCGTGTGGCTCGGGGTGCGGATGCACTTCGGACGGTCAGCGCCCTGGCTGCCGGTCGTCCTCGCGCTCGTCGGCGTCCCCACGGCGCTGATCCTCACGGCGGGCACGCGCTGGTATCTGCCGGTCTTCCACGTCGTCTTCCTGGCGATGGCGGTCTTCGCCGGCCTGCTCGCCTGGGAGCTGCTCCGAGGGCAGCCGGCGTCGCGGGACATCGTGCTGCCTCTCGCGCTCGCCGCGTGCGGCTTCGTCGTGGTCGCCGTCGTGAGCGCCGGCTCCGCCCTCGTCTCGGGAGGCGTGAGCACGGAGGAGCAGCTCAGCGCGCTGCGCGGGATGAACGCGGTCGGGACGATCGTCGTGAGCACGTGCGCAGCCTTCACCCTCGTGCTCCTCGTGCGGGTGGAGAGCGCGACGCCCGGGACGGACGGCGCGGCGGAGCGCGCCAGGGAGCGGCTTCGCAAGGCGTCAGCGCAGAAGGACCCCGCCTGGTCGATCCTCGACATCCGCCTGGACGACCCCACCGACCTCCGCGAGGCATCGAGCAGCGCCGGCTTCCGACGCATCGCAGATCGGTTCCACGCGGACATCGGCGACGCGCTTCCGGCGACAGCCGATGCGGAGCGGGTCGCCGACGACCGCGCGATCGTCATCATCCACGGAAGCGACGAGGCGGTGCGGTTCCACCTGCGGGCGATCCTGGCATCCGTGTCGATCATCGATCTGGAGGCGCCTGCGAGCGGGATCCGCTCCTCCGCCAGCATCGGCTGGGCGACCGCAGCCGTCGCGGGATACGACTACGACACACTCGTCGCGGCGGCGGCATCCGCGGCGGAGCGGGCGCGCGACGCCGGCGGGGATCAGTGGAAACGGGCGCAGGAGTCGGATCTGACTGCCGTCTGAGCTCGCCTTCCGGCGTCAGCCGAACAGCCTCTTCACCGTATCGAGGTGCTCGCGGGTCAGGGCGCCGGCTGTCCGGGGGTCGCGCGCGGCGATCGCATCGCCGATACGCCCGTGCGCGTCCTGGTCGGCGGCGTCGCCGTGATGGCCGCGGATGCGCAGCATGTCGATCATGGCCTGCAGCGAGCGCGGGGCGAAGCCGTCGAACAGCTCTCGCAGCACGGGATTGCCGGAGGCGACGACGACGGCCCGGTGGAAGGCCATGTCCGCCTCGACGTGCGCGCGGATGTCCGTGCGTCGACGGTCGCGTTCGGCGAGCGTGCGCCTCAGCTCGTCCAGGTCGGCCGCGGTCCGGCGCTCCGCAGCGAGCGCCGCGGCCTCGACTTCGATCGCGGTGCGGGCCTCGAGGACCGCGATGATGTCGGCGCGGTCGAGGACGGCATCCCAGGTCGGGGCGGGCTCGACGGCCGTGACGAAGACGCCCGCGCCCTGGCGGGTGGCGAGCACACCGCGCCCGGCCAGGATGCGGATCGCCTCGCGGGCCGTCGAGCGACCCACGCCGAGCTGCGGAGCGAGCGTCGTCTCGCCGGGCAGCTTCCCGCCGACCTCCCATTCGCCGGCTCCGATCCGGGCGAGGAGCAGCTCGGCGGCCTGTTCGGCGAGGGATTCGCGGCGCACGGTCGTCATGGGTCCATTCTCGCAGGTGACTCGACTGCTCTGCTTGTCTGAGGAGTTGTGCTAGGTTCTCCCTATGCGCACATCCGGGTTCCTCCTCCTTCGTCGCCACGACGGGGTCTAGTCAGACCGGCTCCCCGTCGTGGGGAGCAGGACGCGCCGGTCGCCTTCCTCGCGATCCGAACAGGAACCAGATCATGACCCCATCCCGCGCCTTCCCGACCCTCGCCACCCCGTCCGGCGCCCTCCCCGACGACGCTCCGCACTGGAACAGGCAGCGGCCCTCGCAGATGCCCTCGCATCGCTATCGAGACGTGTACTCCCGTGTCGCCGTGCCGCTGCAGACGCGGACCTGGCCGAGCGCGCGACTGACCCAGGCCCCCCTGTGGGTCCCTGTGGATCTCCGGGACGGGAACCAGGCGCTGGCCGAGCCCATGGACCCGGCCCGCAAGCGGCGCTTCTTCGAGCTCATGGTCGCGATGGGCTACAAGGAGATCGAGGTCGGATACCCCTCGGCCTCCCGGACGGACTACGACTTCGTCCGGCTCCTCGCCGAGACCGACCTCGCTCCTGCCGACGTGACGATCGTGGTGTTCACGCCCGCGCGGCGCGACCTGATCGAGCGCACCGTCGAGTCCGTGCGCGGCATCCGGAACCCCGTCGTCATCCACATGTACACCGCCACGGCACCGACGTGGCGCGATGTCGTCCTCGGCCAGGACAGGGAGGGGCTGAGGGCGCTGATCCTCACGGGCGGGCAGGACGTGCTCCGCTTGGCGGGAGACCTCGACAACGTCCGCTTCGAGTTCTCTCCCGAGGTGTTCACCCTCACCGAGCCGGACTTCGTCCTCGACGTGTGCGGGGTGATGACGACCCTGTGGGACGCGACCCCCGAGCGTCCCGTGATCCTGAACCTGCCGGCGACCGTCGAGGTCGCGACCCCGAACGTCTACGCGGACCAGATCGAGTACATGCACCGCAACCTCGGGCGTCGCGACGGGGTCATCCTCTCCGTGCATCCGCACAACGACCGCGGTACCGGCGTCGCCTGCGCGGAACTCGCCGTCCTCGCCGGTGCGCAGCGGGTCGAGGGGTGCCTCTTCGGCAACGGGGAGCGCACCGGCAACGTCGACCTCGTGACCCTCGCCCTCAACCTCCACGCGCAGGGCGTCGATCCGATGATCGACTTCTCCGACATCGACGAGATCCGCCGGACCGTCGCGCACTGCAACGGCATCGACATCCACGCGCGGCACCCGTATGCCGGCGACCTCGTGCACACCGCCTTCTCGGGCACCCATCAGGACGCCATCCGGAAAGGGTTCGCGGAGCATCGCGCCCGTGCCGCGGAGGAGGGCCGCCCCGAGGACGAGATCGAATGGCGCGTGCCGTATCTGCCCATCGACCCGGCGGACATCGGCCGCAGCTACGACGCCGTGATCCGCGTCAACTCGCAGTCCGGGAAGGGCGGCATCGCGTACCTGCTGGAAGACGCCTATGGGATCGAGCTGCCGCGGCGCCTGCAGATCGACCTCGCCCGTCACGTCCAGCGGCGCACCGAGCAGACGGGACGCGAGGTCACGGCCGCGGAGGTGTGGGACATCTTCCACGCCGCCTACCTCGCGAGCGCGGACACGGGACCGCTGAAGCTGCGGGCGGATGCCGACGTCGCGGGAGGGTGCACGACGATCACGCTCCATGCCGACGGCGTCGAGACGCGGACCCGCCACGACGGCGTCGGTCCGGTGGAGGCGCTGGGCACGGCGCTCGCGGCAATCGGTCTGCCCGTCGAGATCCTGAGTCTGCACCAGACGAGCATCGGAACGGGCCCGGACAGCGACGCGCTCACCCTGATCGAGTACCGCGACGGCGCACGCTCGGAATGGGCGGCCGGCCGCGACCGCTCCGTGCTGACGGCGACCCTGCACGCCGTGCGGAACGCGGCGGAGCGCCGCGCCGCGACGACGCCGGCCCGCGGGGCCTAGGGGGTCTGCTTCTCGCGCCCTCGCGCGAGTGCCGCGGTGATCGCATCCGCGGCGCTCGCGTCGGTGTCGGCGGCGGCGGAGACGTTCTCGGCGACGACGGCCTCGATGATCTCGGTGCGCTGGATCCGGGTCTCCCGCGGGGCCTTGACGCCGATGCGCACGCTGTCGCCCTTGATGTCGAGCAGCGTGACCTCGATCTCGCCGTCGATGCGCACGCTCTCACCGATCCGCCTCGTCAACACCAGCATTCGTTCAGCCTACTGGTGCGGCGGGGCGGCCCCGAGCGACGCGGTGGAGGAGTCGCGGACCACGCCGATCGTCTCGATCGTGAGGGGAGCGGCGGTCGCCTCGCTGTAGGAGAGGACGGGGAGGCCGTCGGTCTGCGCCGACACCAGCCGCCGCACGGCGGGACGCAGCGAGGGGGCGCAGACGAGCACCGGTTCGCCGCCGTCCGTCGGCGTCGCCACGGCCTGCTTCACCGACGCGATCACCGCTTCCATCCGCGGCGGGTCGAAGACGATCTGCGAGCCCTCGTCGCCGGGACGAAGACTCTCCAGCATCGCCTGTTCCAGCAGCGGGGCGATCATGACGACTCGGAGGGTGCCGTCCTCCGCGAAGCGGGAGGCGATGGCCGGTCCCAGGGCGGCACGGGCGGCCTCGATCAGTCCCTCCGGGTCGGTGGAGGTCTTCGCACGGAGCGCGAGCGCCTCGTAGATGCGGCTGAGGTCGTTGATCGGCACCCGTTCGGCGAGCAGCCCCTGCAGCACCCGCTGGACCTCCGCGAGCGACAGCAGCGCGGGGGTGAGCTCCTCGACCGCCGAGGGAGAGACCTGCTTCAGGGCGTCGGTGAGCTGACGCACGTCCTCGCGGCTGAGCAGGCGGGCGGCGTGCGTCTGGATCACGCTCGACAGGTGGGTGATGATGACGCTCGCCCGGTCGATCACCGTGGCTCCGGCGAACTCGGCGCTGTGGCGCATCTCCATCGGGATCCACTTGCCCTCGAGACCGAACACGGGGTCGAGGGCGGCGGTCCCCGGCAGGCTGTCCAGGCCCTGTCCGAGCGCCAGCACCGACCCGGTCGGCGCGGTGCCCCGCCCGGTCTCGACGCCCGCGATGCGGATGACGTAGGTCGCCTGGGGGAGCTCGATGCTGTCCCTGGTGCGCACGGGCGGGGTGACCAGACCGAGGTCGAGCGCGATGCGCCGCCGCAGCGCCTTGACCCTCGCGAGGAGGTCGTCGGGGCCGCCGGTCACCAGATCGACGATGTCCGGGGCGAGGAGGATCTCGAGGGGGTGCACCCGCATGCGCTCGATGAGCTCCTCTGGCTGGTCCACCGGCGCGGGAGCGGGTGCCTGCGCCGCCTCCGCCTCCTCCCGCTTGCGGGTCGCGGTGATGCGCTGGGCGATGAGCAGCAGCAGGGCGCCGATCACCAGGAAGGGGAGCATCGGCATGTGCGGGATGAGCGCCATGACGATGGCCGCGGACCCCGCGATGATGAGGGCGTTGCGCGACTGGCCGAGCTGCGTCGATGCGGCCGATCCCATCTCGGCCTCGGCGGTCGAGCGGGTGACGATCATGCCGGTCGAGACCGCCATGAGCAGCGCAGGGATCTGGGTGACGAGGCCGTCGCCGATCGTGAGCAGGCTGTAGGTGCTCACCGCCTGGTCGATCGACATGCCGTGCTGGACGAGGCCGATCGCGATGCCGCCGACGAGGTTGATGATGATGATCACGAGTCCGGCGATCGCGTCGCCCTTGACGAACTTCGAGGCGCCGTCCATCGCGCCGTAGAAGTCGGACTCGGCGGCGACCTCCGCCCGGCGCTCGCGGGCTTCGGTGTCGCTGATGAGGCCGGCGTTGAGGTCGGCGTCGATGGCCATCTGCTTGCCCGGCATCGCATCGAGCGTGAACCGGGCGCCCACCTCGGCCACGCGCTCTGCACCTTTGGTCACCACGACGAACTGGATCACGACGAGGATGAGGAACACGACGGCGCCGATGATGAGCGAACCGCCCACCGCGATCGCCCCGAACGCCTCGATCACCTGTCCCGCGTAAGCCTCGCCGAGAACGAGGCGGGTGGAGGCGACGTTGAGCCCGAGCCGGAACAGTGTCGCCACGAGCAGCAGCGAGGGGAACACCGAGAAGTCGAGCGGCTTCTTCACGAACATCGACGTCAGCAGGATCACCAGCGCGAACATGATGTTGAGGATGATCAGCACGTCGAGCAGGAACGGCGGCACCGGGACGACGAGCAGCATGATGATGCCGACGACGCCGATCGGCACCCCGAGCGTGGTGAGGAGCTTCTTCATACGGTCCTCCGGTAGGGGAGCGAGTGGATGCCGCGGGCGGCGCCTCGGCGCCGCAGCGCGTCGACGAACACGAGGACCCGTGCCACGGCGTTGTAGAGGTCTTCGGGGATCTCCTGGCCCAGCTCGCACGCGGCGTGCAGAGCGCGGGCGAGGGTGATGTCGCGGACGAGGGGGACGCCGGACTCGAGCGCCTTCTCGCGGATGCGCTCGGCGATGACGCCGCTGCCCTTCGCGACGACCCGCGGGGCGGAGGTGCCGGGGTCGTATTCGAGCGCGATGGCGATGTGCGTGGGGTTGACGACCACGACGTCGGAACCGGCGACCGCGGCGATCATGCGGTTGCGGCTCACCGCGAGCTGGCGCGACCGGCGCTGCTGGCGGATGAGCGGGTCGCCCTCGGAGTTCTTGTTCTCGTCGCGCACCTCGCGCTTGGTCATGCGCGTGTGCTTGCGGTTGCGCCGCATCACCACGAACAGGTCGATCGCGGCGAGCACCAGGCCCACGGCGATCGCCGTCTGCAGCAGCGCCGCGGTGCCGTCCGCCGCGGTGCCGAGCAGCCGCGACACGGAGTGCGCGCCGCTCGCCGTGAGCACGGGCATGAGCCCGGAGATGACGACCCACAGGGCGAGGGCGATGGCGGCCGTCTTCAGGAGCGCCTTCGCCCCCTCCCACAGCGCCTGCAGGCCGAACACCCGCCGCACGCCGGAGACGAGGTTGAACTGCTCGTAGCGCCCGGACAGCTTCCGCAGGTGCACGCCGCCCTGCACCACCGCGCCGAACAGCGTCACGATCGCGACCGCGGCCAGCAGCGCGCCCAGCGTGGGCAGCACCGAGGCGAGGGCCCGTCCGAGGGCGGCGAGCGCGGCCTCCGGAGAAGGCGCCTGCATGAGCCCGGCGAGGGTCACCAGCTGCTCGGTGCCGGCGGCGGTCCCCGCGGCGATGGCGGCGGGCATCATGACGGCGGCGGCGGCGATGCCGAGCCACGCCGTGAGGTCCTGACTGCGGGCGATCCGGCCCTTCTGCCTGGCCTCCCTGAGGTGCTTCTCGGTGGCCTTCTCGCTGCGTTCGCCGCTGTCCGAGCCGCTCACGGTGTCACCCCCTGCATCAGGCGGAACGCCTGGGTGGCGAGGGCGTCGACGATTCCCGGGAACGCGACGTACACGGCGCCCGCGAGCAGGAGCGTGAGGAGGATCTTGACGGGGAAGCCCATCGCGAAGGCGTTGAGCGCCGGCGCCACGCGCGTGATGAGACCGAGCCCGACGTCGGCGAGGAAGAGCACCAGGACGAGAGGACCCGCGATCTGCACGGCCGCCAGCACCATCTGGGACACCCCGTCGACGAGCAGCTCGGCGGGTCCCGCCACGCGGAAGATGCCGTCGACCGGCACCGCGTCGAAGCTGCGGGCGAGCCCGGCGAGGATGAGCTGATAGCCGCCGGAGGCGAAGAGCAGCGTGAGCGCGGTGAGGTGGAAGAGCCGGGTGAACTGCGCGCCGTTGACCATCGCCGCCGGATCGAAGGCCTGGGCGAGCTGGAAACCGCCGAACACGTCGATCAGGCTGCCCGCGGCCTGCACCGCGGAGAAGCACAGCAGCACGAGGAAGCCGAGCAGGGCCCCGGTGAGCAGCTGGATCACGAGCGCACCGAGGAACGGCCCGGTGTCCAGGCTCTCGTACCCGGGCGCGACGGCAGCCCCCACCGCGAGCGACAGTCCGATCGAGAGCATCGCCTTCACGCGCACCGGGATCGCGCCGTACGAGAACGGCGGGGCGATCATGATGAACGCCGTGATGCGCACGGCGGCGAGCAGGGTGGCCTCCAGCCACGCGAAGTCGATCGGGATGAACACGGGCTCATCCGCTCAGCAGCGACGGGATGCGGGCGAACATCTCGTTCGTGAAGGCGATGATCTCGGCGATCATCCAGTTCCCCGCGATGAGCAGGGCGATGCCCACCGCGACGATCTTCGGCACGAACGACAGCGTCACCTCCTGCACCTGGGTGATGGACTGCAGCAGCGAGATCGCGAAGCCCACCACGAGCGCGGTGATGAGCATCGGGGCGGCGAGCTTGGCGGCGATCAGCAGCCCCTGGGCACCGATGTCGAGGACGGCTTCGGGACTCATCCCACACCTCCGTAGCTCTCCAGGAGCGCTTTGATGATGAGCCCCCACCCGTCGACGAGGATGAACAGCAGGATCTTGAACGGCAGCGAGATCATGACCGGCGGGAGCATCATCATGCCCATCGACATCAGCGCCGCCGCCACGACGAGGTCGATCACGAGGAACGGCACGAAGATCACGAAGCCGATGATGAAGGCGGCCCGCAGCTCCGAGATCATGAACGCGGGGATGAGCGTGTACATCGGCACGCTCGCGGCGTCCTCCGGATTGTCCTGCCCGGCCATCCGGGTCATCAGCGCGAGGTCCTCCTCGCGCGTGTAGTGCAGCATCCACTCCCGCAGGGGGGCCTGCCCGACGTCCACGGCCTGCGTGAACGTGAGCGCCCCGTCGATGTACGGCTGCACCGCGAGCGTGTTGATCTCGGTCAGCACGGGCCACATGATGAACAGCGAGAGGAACAGCGACAGGCCCGCGAGCACCTGGTTCGGCGGGATCGTCGGGAGGGACAGCGCGTTCCTGGTCATGGCGAGGACGACGAAGATCTTCGTGAACGACGTCATCATCAGCAGCAGCGCGGGGGCCACCGACAGCAGCGTGATCCCCAGGAGGGTGAGGATCGAGCCGGACGGGCCGCCGTCGATGCCGTTGATGTCGATCGTCACGCCCTCGCCGTCGTCCGGGGTGACCTCCGCGTGCGCGGCGGTGCCGGAGAGGGCGACGAGGACGACGGCGAGGAGGATCGCGACCGCGACGAGGACGACCAGCCGCGAGGCGCGACCGCGATCGACGGCACGGGTCGCGGTCATCGTGCGCGCCGGAGGGCCTCGGCGGTCTGCCGCCAGGTGTCGGGGGAGAGGATGGAACCGCGGAGCGGGTCGTTGCGGTGCCGCACGCGGCGACGGAGCTCCGGTGCCGGGGCGACCGCCGGGGGCGCGCTCGTGAGTGCGGCGGCGGCGAGGATGCGGTCGAACTCGGCGTCGTCGGCCGTGCGGGTGGCCGGCGGGTGCCCGACCTCTGAGTCCGCGGGCTCCGGCCGCAGGGGAAGGCGGTCGACCACGCTCACACCGTGCTCGGTGACCCCGAGCACGTAGCGGGCGTCGTCGGTCTGCACGACCACGAGCTGCGCCTTCGGACCGATGCCCTGCCGCCCGAGCACCGTGATCGCCTCGGCGTCGCGGCGCCGCGCCTGGGTCTTCGAGACCCGGCGCTGCAGGAACCAGAGCAGCCCGAGGACGGCGGCGAGCGACAGCCCGACCCGCAGCGCGAGCAGGAGGTCGTCCAGGGTCAGGCCTCGACGTTCTCGAGGATGCGGGTGATCCGCACCGCGTAGTCCTGGTCGACGACGACGACCTCGCCGTGCGCGATCGTGCGGCCGTTGAGCTTGACGTCGGCGGGGGCGCCCGCGGAGCGATCGAGCTCGACGATGCGACCGGGCTCGAGGTCGAGCACGTCGCGGACGGCCATGCGGGTGCGGCCGATCTCCACCGTCAGCTCCATCTCGACGCCCGCGATGCGGTGCAGGCGGCCGTCGGCCCCGGTCGGGCGCGCGGGGCGGTGGGTGATCCGCACGGCGAGGCGGCCGATGATCCGCTCGGTGTGGTCCACGAGGTCGAAGAGCTGGGTCTGCGGGTCGGCGAACACGGCCGAGGCGTCGCCGACCGCGGCCTCGCCGAGCAGGCCCGGACCGAGGGCGGTCGCCGCGGCCTCGAGCGCGTCGAGCAGCCGGTCGGTGAGCGGGCGGTCCCCGAGGCCGTCGACGAGCACGTCGGCGTCGAGGAGCTGCACCGCGAGTTGGGCGCTCGCCTCGCCGACGAACTGCGCGACCACCGCGTCGCCGGTGTCGCCGGACACCTGCGAGGCGCGCGCGGTGACCGGTGCGGCGGTGGGCAGCCGGGCCGCGAACGCGGCGGCGACGGCGGACTCGTAGGCGGTGGTGCTGATCACGCGGACTCCTGAGCGGGGGCGGTTTCGGGGACGGTGGCGGTCACGACGCAGGCGAGCCGGGCGCCCGCGCTGCCGACGGCGGCGGTCGCGACCGTCTGGTCGCCCACGGTGAGGAGCAGGGGACGGTCGGCGGCGTGCGGCAGGGGCAGCAGGTCGCCGACGGCGAGATCGAGCACCTCGCGGGGGAGCACCGTGCGGGGGGCCAGCCGCAGCGCCACCTCGACCGGGGCGGCTTCCACCTGCCGCCGGACCAGTCCCGGGGTCTCGGTGCGGTCGGCGTCGGAGGCGCGTACCGCGAACCCGGCGAGGACCGACGCGGGGAGCATGATGCTGGCGGGCACCGTCCGGCCGCCGTGGCGCATCGACAGGCGGGCGACGATCACCGGCTCCCCGGCGGCGGCCACCTGCGCGAACTGGGAGCTGTACTGGATGCCGGCGACGGCCACCCCGGCGGGCAGCAGGCCGTCGAGACTGCCGGTGAGGTGGTCGATGGCGTCGGCGATCAGCGATCGGATCAGCGCCTGCTCGATCGGGGTGAAGGTGCGGTCCTCGGCGGTGGACGTCGATCGTCCTCCGACCATCTGCACGATCCACGAGGTCGCGGTCGGGATCGGCACCTGGACGATCATGCGCTCGTCCGAATCGGGGAGCGCGCACACGATCATGGTGGTCGTGGTGGGAAGCGACTGCGCGTACTCGCCGTACGTGAGCATGCCGACGTGCTCGACGGCGATGGTGGCGCGCACGTGGATCTTGCCGGAGAGCTGGGCCGACCACTGCCGGGCGAACGTCTCGAACGCGAGCTCCAGGGTGCGGGCGTGCTCGCGCGACAGCGTCGCCGCGCGTCCGAAGTCGTAGACCTCGACGTCGGCGATCGTCGTCTCCGCGCGCGCCCGAGAGCGCACGCCGTCATCCATCACCACGAACCCGACTATCGGGCGGTGAGCGGCGTGCGTTAGGGACGGGTCAGGGGGAGGTCTGCGCGGCACCCGCGGCCGGGATCAGCGCTCGCACCTCCTCGCTGGCATCGGAGAGGATGACGATGTCCACCCGGCGGTTCTCCGCGAGCTGCTCCGGCGTGCTGCCCGCAGCGACCGGGCGGGTGTCGCCGAACCCGACGGACTTGAGGTGGGCAGGGGGCAGGCCGGCGGCCTCCACGAGGTAGCGCAGCACCTGCGTGGAGCGCCCGGCGGAGAGCTCCCAGTTGGTCGGGAAGGGGGCGACCGAGCCGCGGGCGTCGGCGTGCCCCTCCACCGAGATCTCGTTGGGGGTCGAGACGAGGACCGATCCGAGCGCATCGAGCACCTGCGTCGCGGCCGGGCTGAGGTCCGTGCTGTTGGTGGTGAAGAAGGTCTCCGCGCTCACGAGTCCGATGGTCAGACCGCGCTCGTCGATCGTGAAGGTGACGTCGGCTTCGAGCCCCCGGTCCGCCAGCACCTGGCGCAGGCGCTCGCGGAGGGCGGAGAGCTCGTCGAACTCGCGCTGCGCGGCCTCCAGCCCGGTGTCGGCGAAGTCCTCGCCCTCGTCGTCCACGAGCTCGGGCGGCACGACGACGCCGCTGGTCACATCGATGTCGTCGGAGGGCTCCTGGCCGAAGCCGGTCGCGAGGGACGCGCTCAGGGCCTCGAACTTCTCCTGGTCGACGGTCGACATGGCGAAGAGCACGATGAACATGCACATCAGCACCGTCACCATGTCGAGGTAGGACGCCATCCAGCGCTCGTCCGGCCCGCTGTGCTCGGACTCCTGGACGCGGCGTCGGGTGCGCACGCTCATGAGAAGAGGTCCTCGTGCTCGGCCGCCGCCTCCGCCGGCTGCTCGCGGCGGCGGGAGCGGCCGGGGGAACGGTCGGAGACGAGCGCGCTCAGGCGCTCGCGGACGTGCGCGGGGGCGGCACCGGCCTGGACGGCGAGCATGCCCTCCATGAGCACCGTCATGCGCTCGAGCTCCAGCTCGCCCAGACGCTGCAGGCGGCCGCCGATCGGGAGCCAGATGAAGTTCGCCGACAGCAGGCCCCACAGTGTGGCGACGAAGGCGGCGGCGATCATCGGTCCGAGCGTGTCCGGCTTGTCGAGCTTCTCCAGCACGTGGGTGAGGGAGACGACCGTGCCGATGATGCCGACCGTGGGGGCGAACCCGCCGAGGGTCATGTAGAAGCGGGAGGCGGTGCGGTTCCGGGCGGCCGTGGACGACAGCTCGTCCTCGAGCAGCACGCGGAGGTCTTCCGCGTCGGTGCCGTCGGCGATGCTCTGCAGGGCCTGCCGCAGGAACGGATCCTTCTCCTCGTCCAGCCCTTGCTCCAGCGCCAGGAGCCCTTCGGCGCGGGCCTTCTCCGCGTAGCCGACGACCGTGTCGATGGTGCTCTGCGCGGTGCGGCGCTCCCCGCGGAACGCGCGGGGGAGGGACTTCACGGCGTGCAGGGCGTCGCGCAGCGTGCCGCTGGCCAGCCCGACCGCGATCGTGGCGCCGAAGACGAGCACCATCGGCGCGGGCAGGAGGAGCGACCCGATCGTCGCGCCCTCCAGATTGATCATGGCGATCAGGGCGCCGAACGCGAGGACGAGCCCGAGGATGAGAGACGGATCCATCAGGCGTCCCCTCCCGTGACGGATACGGCGGGAGCGCCGGCCTCGTCGCCGGCCGCGACCAGTGCGGCCGCGGTCGCGAGGACCCCGGCGCGGAAGCGGGTGATCCGGGCGATCACGTCGTCCATCGTCTCCGTGACGACGAAGGTCGCCCCGTCGACCATCATGATCGTCGTGTCCGGCGTGGCCTGGACACGTTCGATCAGGTCGGGGTTCACCGCGAACCGGGAACGGTTCAGGCGCGTGAGGACGATCATGGGCTCCATCCTGGAAAAAGCTCGCCCCGCCCGAGAGCGGGGAACCGACGGCCCGTCCTGGGCTGTCGGAGAGGACTGTCGGCCGGGTGCTGCGGCGCGTTAGCGCGGGGTCGGACCGAGCGGGATCTTTCTCACGGCGGGCGCGTCGTCGCCGATAGGGACCAGGGGCGGGGGACGATGAGCAGCGGGCGAAGGGAGCCTTGTGCGGGATCGGAACGTGGAGAAGGCCGCGGCGACGGCGGCCGAGGAGTGCGGCTGCGCGCCGACCGCTGCCGAACGCGGCGCGCTGTGGAACCAGCCGGTCAGCCGGCGCCATGCCTTCGGGATCGGCGCGCTGGGCGTCGTCGCGCTCGCCGCCTTCGGCGTCGGTTCGGGGGTCACGGCCGCGCATGCCGCGTCGTACCCGAGCTGGGACGACGTGCAGCGCGCGAAGAACAACGAGGCGGCCAAGGCCGGCGAGGTCAGCCGGATCCAGGGGCTGATCCAGTCGTTGGAGCGCAAGGTCGCGGAGACCCAGGCGGCGGCACAGGTCGCGTCCGACGAGTTCTTCGAGGCGCAGCAGGCCTACTTCGCCGCGATCACCGAGGCGGACGCCCTGCAGGCCCAGGCCGACGAGAAGGCGGCGCTCGCCGACGAGACCGCGAAGAAGGCCGGCCAGATCGCGGCCCAGCTCTACCGCAGCGGCGGCGACGACACCGCACTGGAGCTGTTCTTCGCCGGGTCGGGAGCCAACGCCGACGAGCTGCTGTCGCGGCTCGGCACCATGAACAAGTTCCTCGAGTACAACCAGACCACCTACGACAACGCCGTCTCGGCGCGCAACACCGCGCAGGCTCTGACCGCGCAGGCGCAGGTCGCCAGGGACGAGCGCGACCGCCTGCAGCAGGTCGCCGAGCAGAAGATGGTCGCGGCGCAGCAGGCGGCGGACGCGGCCCAGGCCGCGCTCGACGAGCAGGCGGCGAACCTCGAGACCCTCAAGGCCCAGCTGGCGGCGCTCAAGGACACCACGACCAAGACGGTCGCGGGGTACCAGGCGGGCGTGGAGGCACGGCGGCGCGAGGAGGAAGCCCGTCGCAAGCGC
This sequence comes from Microbacterium sp. ER1, assembly GCF_023383675.1. NCBI lineage: Bacteria > Bacillati > Actinomycetota > Actinomycetes > Micrococcales > Microbacteriaceae > Microbacterium > Microbacterium sp. ER1. The sequence goes on along the minus strand of NZ_QCXO01000127.1, from coordinate 2,329 downwards.
GAGGCGGCGGCTGCTGCCGCGGCGGCGGCTGCGGCCGGCCGCGGGACGAGCGGCGGCGGTGGTGGCGGTGGCGGCGGCGGTGGCACGCCGGGCAACGGCGGCTGGGTGCGCCCGCACGGCGGGGCGCGGAGCTCGAGCTACGGTCCGCGCACGCCCATCTGCGGTCCACAGGGCTGCTCGTCGAGCTTCCACTACGGGGCCGACCTCGCCAACGGCTGCGGCGCCGCGATCTACGCCGCGAACTCCGGGACGGTGGACTACGCCGGCCCGAACGGCAACTACGGCAACTACGTGCGCATCCAGCACGGCGGCGGCGTCAGCACGGGGTACGCGCACATCAAGCCCGGTGGCATCATCGTCCGCAGCGGGCAGTGGGTGCAGTCCGGTCAGGTCATCGCCTACGCCGGCGACACGGGACGCTCGTTCGGCTGCCACCTGCACTTCGAGGTCTACATCAACGGTGGGTACACCAACCCCGTGCTCTTCATGGAGCAGCGCGGCATCTACGTCTGACCCGCCAACCCCGCGAGACCCCGCTTTATCGTCGAGGCCCCGCCGTATCCACGTGGATACGGCGGGGCCTCGACGCGAAGACGGGGTCTCGGGAGGGGTCAGCGCTTGAGGTTCGTGAGCTCCTGCAGCACCTCGTCGCTCGTGGTGATGATGCGGGCGTTGGCCTGGAAGCCGCGCTGCGCGACGATGAGGTTGGTGAACTCCTGCGAGAGGTCGACGTTGGACATCTCGAGCGCGCCGCTGATGATGCCGCCCAGGCCGCCGGTGCCCGGTTGTCCGAGCTCGGCCTGACCGGAGTTGCCGCTCGGACGGAACTGCGAGGAGCCCACCTTCTCCAAGCCGCCGGGGTTCACGAACCCGGCCAGCGCGATGCGTGCCAGCACCTGGGTGTCGCCGTTGCTGAAGGTGCCGACGAGGCTGCCGTCGTTCGTCAGGGTGTAGGAGCTCAGCGTGCCCGCCGGCTTGCCGTTCTGCTCCTTGATCGCGATGTCGCTGACGTCGGCGAAGCCGGTCACACCGGACAGGTCGACGGTGACGCCGCCCGACACGATGCTCCCGGCGCCGTTCTGCACCCCGTCGGTGAAGGTCAGTGCGGTGCTCGCACCCGCCCCGTCGGTGACGTCCCACCCGGTCGCGCTGCGCGTGAACGTCAGCCGCAGGGTGGACGCGGAGCCGTCGGCGCCGTAGGTCTTGATGTCGCGCACGAGCGTCTCGCCGACCGCGGCACCGGAGGGCAGGTTGCCGGTGGCGCGCGCGGTGGTGGTGGCGGCCGCGGGGCTGAGGGCGCCGACGGGGAGCGTGATGTCCCCGATGCCCTGACCGGGGACGATCGCCCCGTTGGTCGCGGTCCAGCCCTGCACGAGGGCGCCGCCGGCGCCGACGAGACGGCCGCTCGCGTCGAACGTGAAGCCGCCGTTGCGGGTGTAGAGGGTCTCGCCGCCGGAGCGGACGACGAAGAAGCCGTCGCCCGAGATCATCAGGTCGGTGGGGACGCCGGTCGGCTGCGGGGCTCCTCCGGCGAAGTTGGTGCTGATGCCGGCGACCTGCACGCCGAGTCCGACCTGGGCGGGGTTCTGCCCGCCGGCCGCCTGCTGCGGCAGCATCGAGTTGCGCAGGAGCTGGGAGAGGGAGTCCTGGAACTGCACGGAGGACGCCTTGAAGCCGGTCGTGTTGACGTTGGCGATGTTGTTGCCCGTGACGTCGAGCATGGTCTGGTGCGAGCGGAGTCCGGAGATTCCGGAGAAGAGGGAACGGAGCATGGTGGTGCCTTTCTGGGGAGCGGGGTCAGGCAGCGGTGCCGGGGACGAGGGAGACGCCGGAGATCGCGTCGAGGGGGATCGACTTCTCGCCGATGGTCACGGTGGGGACGGCTCCCGCATACGAGACCGCGGTGACGACGCCCTTCTGGGTGACGCCGTCGGCGTCGACGTACTGCGCCTCCTGCCCGAGGAGGGCGGCGGCGGTCTGCCGCATGCTGAGGGCGAAGCTCTCGGTGCTCGTCGACGCGAGCGCCGTCAGCTGCTCCATCGAGGCGAGCTGCGTCGTCTGGGAGATCATCTCGTTGGTGTTCATCGGCGAGCTCGGATCCTGGTTGGTGAGCTGGGTCACGAGCAGCTTGAGGAACACCTCCGAGTCGAGGGTCTTCTTGCGCTCTGTCGCCGGAGTCGTGCTGCCGGTCTGCACACCGGACGTCGGCGTGGCACCCGGGGGCAGGGTGCCGGTGATGGAGTCGACCGTGGTCATGGAGTCCTCTCTGATCAGGCGTAGACGTCGATGCCGCCGGTGGGCGCGGCGGGCGGTGCGGGCGGGGGCGGGG